>CAIVPV010000250.1 GCA_903907915.1 uncultured Cytophagaceae bacterium | reverse complement strand
CCCATTTCCAAACCAATTCCAGCCATTCTTTCGGTAATTTAAATTGACCCCCACACTTTCACGAAGGTAGGTTCCTTGCGCTAAAGTCGCATTGGCCGAACCATTTAAACCGATGTTTGAATTCTTTTTCAGTTTGATGTTAATGAGGCCTCCCGTACCAGCCGCATCATATCTGGAAGACGGATTCGCCATTATCTCTAATTGAGAGACCTGGTCAGCCGGTAGATTCTTCAAATAGTTCGCTAAATCTGCCCCTGTCAAATAGGAAATTTTTCCATCAATCATGATCATGGCCCCAGATTTTCCTCGAAGGGATATGTTGCCATCTTTGTCCACAATCACACCTGGCGAACGCTCTAATAATTCCATCGTCGTGTTTCCCGCTGCCATCGCTGAGTTTTCCACGTTGACGATCGTTTTATCTAGCTTCTTTTCGATAAACGGTTTCGTTGCCGTCACTTTCACTTCCGCTAATTCGGTGCTTAAAGGGAACAAGGTGATGGTCCCTAATTCGATTTTGGAATCGGCGGCGACCTCCTTAAGAACGATTTTAGTAGGCTTAAATCCAGTGGATTGCAGCGTTAGGGTAAAGTGACCCAGCGGTAATTTAGAAACAGTTAATTCCCCATTTTCATCCGTATTCATCCCCTTCACGAGGCTAGAATCAGCTGTTTTCTTTAAAAGAACCGTTGCAAATGGCAGCGCCTCTTTATTCAAATCTTGCAGACGAAGGTGTAAGGTATTTTGGCCAAAAGCCGTAATAGAACAAACTAGTAGTAAGGAAATTAATTTCATGGGGGCAAAGTTCCCACAAAAATGTGTCAGCAAGAAGCGATTCTTGACAAAAGGTTAATTTCCCATTTAAAGCATAAAGAATAAAGCACAAAGCATAAAGTTGGAATCAAAAAAAGGGCTTCGGCCCTTTTTTTGATAGTATAGTGATTGACCTCAGATATAAAGAGAGGATAGATTGAATCCCAATTGATTCAATTATTGAAGATTAGTTGCTTGGTCTTACAAGAAATTATCGCGTAGAGCAATTTCAGTAAGACCAAGCAACTAATCGTAATATGAATTTATTGCGGCCTCAGTCTAAAAACCATCCCCGGATTCTCCACCCCTATATACAAATACCCATCGCGGCCTTGCTCCACGTTGCGCATACGGCCCACGTTTAATAAGACCTTTTCTTGCTTCACTACCTTGTTATTCTTCACTTCGACGCGGTTCAAATAATTGAAACGTAAAGAGCCGATCATCAAGTTGCCTTTCCAAGCCGGGTATTTATCCCCCGTCACAAAAGTCAAACCAGATGGCGCGATGGAAGGGATGAAATAGGAGACAGGTTGTTCCATGCCTTCTTTTTTGGAAATAGCCGAAATCGGTTTCCCATCGTAATTAATACCATACGTGATTACCGGCCAGCCATAGTTTTTACCTGCCTGAATAATGTTAATTTCATCACCACCACGAGGACCGTGTTCCGTCTCCCAAATATCCCCCGTCCACGGATTAGTCGTCAAACCTTGTGGGTTACGCTGTCCATAGGAAAAGATGCTTGGATGATCGGAATTCTTGAATGGATTATCCGCTGGAACCGTTCCATCATCATTTAAGCGGTGAATCTTTCCGTTATCGCTATCTAGTTTTTGAGGGAATACTTTCTCCATTCCACGCTCTCCCACAGAGAAGAAAATGTGACCTTGTTTGTCAAAGGTAATACGCGACCCAAAGTGTAAAGATGTTTTTGTGTATGGCTTCGCTTCGAATATTTCTTGCAATTCTACCCACTTATTATCCTTGATTTTTCCGCGAACGATGGCGGTCGTGTTCATTTTAGAACCGTCCTCCACTTTGAAT
>CAIVPV010000249.1 GCA_903907915.1 uncultured Cytophagaceae bacterium | reverse complement strand
AGCTTCCCTATTACGTTTTTGACGTTAGGCTTGTTCTCTTTAGTAATTTCGGTAGGTCTAGTTTATCTAGTCGCTGCTTATGTGCCAGGTTTTGCGGTAACTGGGTTTATTGCGCCGTTGATTTTTAGCTTTCTTGTGTCGCTGTCCACTTCTTTTGTGGGGCTTTTTACGCGTTAGGAGGCTTTAATGCCTGTTTTTGTGATATTCTGGCGACGCGTGTAGCTAGCTTTTTCAGGAATTGACACATTCTGTCAATATGCAGAAATGGGAAATTAGATTTTTATTAATACTTCTAAGCGTCCCCCAAAACCCAGTTCAACAATCTTTTCAAGTGTTGAGATACGGGCTTCTTTGATATTATTCTCAATTTTAGAAATATAGGATTTTGTGGTTCCTACCTTTTCAGCTAGTTCTTCTTGTGTCATACCTAATTCGAGTCGCTTGACTTGGATTAAGACACCTGCTTTGAAGTTTTGATATCCAGCATCATGCGCATCTCTTTTCTTAGTCCCTACTTTTCCGAAGTGGGCATCTTTAAATTCCTCGTGAGTTGTTAAATTTTTCATTTTCATATTCTCCATTTCTGATTCTTGCTCACATCAAAGGTAGTTAAGTTTCACTATAGTGCAACAATTTTTCATCTATTCCTCAAATCATTCAGGAACCTCCTCGCGTCAAAAATTAGATTTTTGGTCGAAACGGGGGCTACAATGACTGATTCGCAATAGATTTCGTGCTCTTTTTCGGTGATTGTGATGGTCACTTTGGTGAATTTGTAAGGGCCCATGTGGCCGTTGTAGAAAAGGAGGGGATCTTTTGGTCTGAAGAAATTCATAGGTTTTTTGTTTAGTGGTTAATGGTGCCATGGCGGCGGTATTGAAATCGTAAGAGGTTTACGACCTGGGTGGGGTCGTAGGTGAGGGGGGCTTGGATGTGTAGTTTTCGGATTAATTTATGTTCGAGGCCGGTTTTTCTGCCGATGAGGTAGGCATCTAGGTCTTTGGAACAAAAGGGCAAAGCTTCTAAAGCTAGTAATTCGTACCCCGCGATGGAGCGTTTTATGCGTTCCCGCATCCAGAAAACGCAAAGTTCGCGTGCGTTTACGTCGTGGTAATGGGCAAAAATGATGACGAGGTCAAGATCTGGGATGCGACTGCCGTTTTCGTATTTGCTCAAAAGCCCGGCGTCGATCCCGAGATCCTGCGCCATCACGTGCAGCGGAACGGCACGGATGAGCTTCAGGTATCTAGAGAAGTGGTTAAACATATTGATTAGTGGTTTGGTGTTCCAAATGTATTCCCTCCATTCCCCCTAACCTAACAGCTTACTGATAATGTGAAATCAGAGCTTGATATTTAATACTAATCGGTCTATTGGATTCATTTTTTGTTGATAAATAGGTAGATAATTCGTTTAGAGTGAGCTAAGCCATTATTGATATAATACGCGCTGTACTGTATAAGCCATTTTGAGGTATTGACAATTAGTGTCAATACCTCAAAAAACTATT
>CAIVPV010000248.1 GCA_903907915.1 uncultured Cytophagaceae bacterium | reverse complement strand
GTTAAATCGATGTCTTCATTTATGGCTTGGAGGAAATATGCTTGTTCGCGATCGCAAAGACCTTGGTGATCGGGTTCATCAGTTAGATTAACCAATTCATCATCGCGGGTAAATTCGTTTTTGGAATCGATATCTGCGTGATGCACGCGAAGGGATTCTGTTTTAGTATGTGATTCCACATCATCTGATTTTCCTTCACCCCCTGCATTTTTAGCGACGATGGAAACGGAACCTTTTGGCCCAAAAACATCTTTCACAAAATACGCATTCTGCGAGATCATCGGTCCCCAACCAGCTTCGTACCAGCCCACGGATCCGTCTTCGAAATGGATTTGAAGCTGACCGTAATTATAATTTCCAGCTGGAATATCTTCCGTCATTCTCGCACCGATGGCAGAAACGCGAACGGGCTTAGAGCGCGTCATTTGGCACATTACATCAATATAATGCACTCCGCAGTCCACGATAGGGCTTAAGGATTTCATTAAATTCCGATGCACATCCCACATATATCCGTGCGATTGTTGGTTGAGGTTCATTCGCATCACTAATGGTTTGCCCATCGTTTTCGCGATCTCAATGAATTTAATCCAAGAGGGATGGTGGCGTAAAATATAGCCCACGACTAGTTTTTTGCCGCTTTTCTGCACTGCATCAGCCACGCGAATGGCACCTGCTAACGAATCTGCAATGGGTTTTTCTAGGAATACATGACATCCAGCCTCTAAAGCAGCAATGGAATAAGCTTCGTGGGTATCCGGGTAAGTGGAGATGCAAACCGCATCGGGTTTTGAATCTGCTAGTGCGCTATAGTATTCGCTGTAGAGCTTTTGGCCACCACCTAATGCTTCATTCAAGGTTTCTTTACTATTTCCGGGAGAAACGAGACCACAAATTTCAAATCCAGCTAGGTTTTGGTAGGCTTTCGCATGAGAGGCTCCCATGTTTCCGCAGCCCACTACGAGTACGCGTATATTTTTCATGTTAATCGATTTAGACCCTTAAATTAGGAAGAATGATTAGAATAATCGAATCTTCGCCTTTACAAATTATGCGCAACCTCCTAATTTTGATCTTACTTAGTTCGTGGGGCCTTCAAGCCCAAAACAAAACGGGCATCACCGGGAAACCAGACACCTCTTTTGCCAATTATTCTGCCTGGCAGAGTCTGTTGAAAGAGGATTCCACGGTTCGCCTAGCCAAATTTCAAAGTTCAAAGAGCAAAGAGCAAAGTTTTGTCTACAAGACACAGGGTACCCGGAAACTAGTAGTTGATGAATATGCGATTTCCACTTCGCGCGTGCTGCCTACTTTGGTGTTTTTCCATGGCGGTGGATGGAGAACAGGGCATCGTTCGCAACATATTCCATTGGCGAAAGCTTTAGCTGATCGCGGCTATCGGGTCTTTTTAGTGGAATATCGCTTGTCCACTGAGGCGCTTTACCCGGCTGCTATGTTGGATGCGCAATCGGCCTTGCAATGGGTTTCGAAGCGGAAGAATGTGGGAAAAATATATGTGGCAGGTTATTCAGCAGGTGGCCAAATGGCCGCACTTCTGGGATCAGTTCAAGATGAAAATACCTATGGTAAAGGAGTCAGAGTCGCAGCAGTAATTGATATCGATGGTATTTTGGCCTTTATTCATCCGGAATCAGGGGAGGGGGACGATAGTAAGCGAACATCGGCGGCGACCTATTATTTCGGTTATAATAAAGTAGATGGAGAGGTGATTTGGAATGAAGGTTCTGCGCTGAGTCATGTTTCGGCAGGGGATCCACCTGTGTTATTTTTGAATTCCGGTGTGGAACGTATGCATGCGGGCAGAACCGATTTTATGAAAAAAATGGCATCGAGCGGCATTCATACGGAATATTATACCTTCGAAAAATCACCGCATACCTTTGTCTTAATGAATCATTGGTTCGATCAGGTCGTAGATCGAATGGATCAATTTATGAAGAAATTTCACTAAAATAAGTTATTGTATCAATAAAATACATTAACTTTGATTATAACCTCTAAACCTATTTTTATGAATTCCAGAAGAAGATTTCTTCAACAATCCAGCGCCTTCTTAGCCGCTAGTGTTTTAGCTCCTCATTTCTTGTCAGCTCAATCCTTTACTAGCCGCCCAGTAGGAATTCAATTGTTTACCTTCTTTGGGAAATTTGATCAAGATGTAAAGGGAAATCTTCAGAAAATTGCGGATTTAGGTTATACGGAAATTGAATCAGCCTTCAGTATGTTGCCAGGCTACTATGGTATGACGGGTAAGGAGTTTATGACTTTGAATAAAGATTTAGGCTTAAAATGGTTATCTCATCACGTGGGTGGGGCACCCATGAAGCCTCGTCCAGGCGCAGATATGTCTCGTTTTCCTAAGATGTTGAATCTGCGCGACGATGCTCAGAAGGCCGTAGATTTAGCTGCTGAAGCAGGCGTGAAATATTTAGTGTGTGCGAATACGCCTATCGAAACGAAAGATGAAGTTTCTGCTTCGGTGCTTACGTTGAACAAGGCGGCAGAATTAGCGAAGAAAGCAGGACTAGTTTTCTGTTACCATAACCATGATGCAGAGTTTAAAGAAGTAGATGGCCAAAAAGCCTTCGACGTATTTACCTCCCAGGTACCTGCCGATTTGTTGAAATTTGAAATTGATTTGGGTTGGGCTGTAAAGGCAGGAGTTGATCCTTTGGAATTGTTTAAACAACATCCAGGTCGTTTCCCTTTATGCCATATTAAAGACCTAGATGCTGAGTTTAAAAATATTCTCCCCGTGGGAGAGGGAGTAGTGAACTACAAACGCATTTTTGAAGCGGCAAAATTAGGAGGACTTGAGCACTTCTTTGTAGAACACGATTTCCCAAAAGATGCCTTTGAAAGTCTTCGCATAAGTAAGAAGGCTTTGGACATAATTTTATAATCTGCCTATTGTTTTTTAGTGATTAATGATTGAATTTAGAATCTGGAAAGACATCCCCCATTGGAGGATGTTTTTTTATTTTAAGACATAAAATTGATAGGGAGCGAAAGTTAAATGCTCGTGATCCATTCCGATCGATATTGTTTTGCCTGACCAAAGGTCAATCATTGAAGTCGGCCGATCTCCGGCCGCACCTAGTACATAATACGTCAAGTCCTGTGCTTGCAAGCTAAAGTTGAATAGAAAATACACTTTCTCTCCATTTAAATACCGCTCAAAACCAATGACCGAGTTATTATGAACCTCTAACCAATGGATATTTTTTAAATCAGCAAGCACCTTCAATGATTTACGCAATTGGATCAGTTTCTGTAGGTTAGTAAAGACCTTATTCTCCACTGTATCCTTTTTATCAACTGCCGCATTTTTCTTCCAATCAATTATAGGACGATGCATCCAACGGTTATCGTATGATTTTCCAGTATCTTCTAAATAGCTATAGTCGTTCGTATAGGCTGCTTCATCTCCGTAGAATAACATGGGAACACCTCCCACGAACAAGCTCTGTGCTTGCATCAAAGTTATTTTATTAATCGAAGTCTGAATGGCTGAAACATTTTTCGATGCAATCGCTTTTTCTAGTCCGCAAAGGGAGGCTAAGGAACCGGAAAGTCGAGCATCCTGGGTTTTGGGATTAATTGCAAAAAGTGCTCCAGTAGCTGGAGACTCCACGCCACCGCTATAATAGTTTTTAATGTAGGATCGATGATCGTAGGGGCTGTAACCTGACTGTTCGATCATCCAATCATCATAACCCAAACCGATATCGTCATGGCAGCGGGTGTAGGTTAGCCAAGTGGTACCTTTTGGCTTGCGCAGTAATTCATTTTGTGCCAAACGCATCACCCGAATATCCCCTGTTGCGAGAGCATCCCATTGAGCCGCCATTTGGGTGGCATTATAGGCAAAGTCGCATTCGTGTGTGGCAAAACGACCAGTCCCAAAATATTCCATAATCTGAGCTGGAGCCACAATCGCCTCACCCAAAATGGCCATTCCCGGTGTCGCTACTTCAACACACATGTTAATTAATTGCAATAATTGATGTGCTTCGGGTAGGTTTTGACAAGTCGTACCCACTTGTTTCCAAATAAAGGCCGGGGCATCAATTCGCACGACATCCACGCCTAAATTCGCATAATAGAACACGTTCGAAAGCATTTCCACGAAGACTTTGGGATTCGTATAATTCAAATCCCATTGGTAATGGTGGAAAACGCTCATCACCCACTTGTCTAATTTCTCGTCGTAGGTGAAACTACCAGGCGAGCTTTCAGGGAATATTTCCGGCATCGATTCTTCCATCGCATCAGGAATGCGACGGTCATCGTACATATAGAAATAATCTTGGTATTCTTTTATTCCAGCCTTCGCTAGTTTCGCCCATTCATGGTGATGCGACGTATGATTTAGTACAATGTCGATCATTAGGTACATATCCTTTTGCTGCAATTCCTGTTGGAATGTGCGCAAATCCTCAATCGTGCCTAATTTCTCCTCCACCTCGCGAAAATCTTGCACGGCATAACCGCCATCACTTTCTCCTTCTGGACTTTTGAACAAGGGCATCAGGTGTAGAAAATTCACTCCTAGCTTTTTCAGATAGGGGATTTTCGAAGCCAAATCCTTAATCTTTCCTGCAAAACGATCTACATACAGACTCATTCCGACCAGGTCCTGGCTCAAGAACCAATTCTCCTCTTGCTGTGCCTTCACCTCATCGCGCTTTTTTAAAGCGGGACTACGGTCTTCATAGGCTTGAAAAATTGAATTGATTAATTCCGCAAACAATGGACTATCTCCGTAAATCGCTCTGAAATGCGAATGGATATCATCTAGATTAGCCGTCAAACGTTCTTGAAAGCTAGCGTCTTTAATTTTATAAGATTTCACAAGCGCATTCGCCTGCTTTTGTAATGCGGAATTGTACACGGTATATTAATTAAAAATACTATTATTTAGGTTCTTGAAAGCTTCCATCGCACCTAGGTATTCGCAAGTTCTGGCTCCTGCCTTATTCGCGTTTTCAACCATCTTTTTCCAGGCTAAAAAATCAAGGTCTTGGATTTTTAATCCATCTAATTGATAAAGTACGGCTCCCACGAAGGCATCTCCAGCCCCTGTCGTATCGACAGGATTTACCGGAATGCTTGGTATCACATAGGTTTTACCAGCAAGGCCTAACAAAGTGCCTTCTTTACCTAAAGTAATGGCGAATACGCCTGGACAGATGTCTAAT
Organism: uncultured Cytophagaceae bacterium; assembly: GCA_903907915.1. Lineage (GTDB taxonomy): Bacteria > Bacteroidota > Bacteroidia > Cytophagales > Spirosomataceae > Aquirufa. The sequence goes on along the minus strand of CAIVPV010000248.1, from coordinate 10,878 downwards.
AACCTAGCCGTAGCCTCTTCTAAGGAATCTGTTTCCGTAATGAGCATGGCTTCTTCATCTGAAAGCTTCGTAAAATCCGCTTCCTTTAAGAAAATTAAGCTTTGCTTAATAAAAGAAGGTATTTTGTCTCCAAACAATAAATGTCGGTAATTGGGGTCAAAGCTGATGATTTTTCCGGCTTTTTTAGAACGATCTTTTAAAGAATAATAAGCCGCATTTAAGGGGCCATCTAAAAAAGCGGTGGCAGAACCGAAGTGGACAATTTCCACGCCCACTAAATCAATCGAAGACACTTCTGTTTCGTTTAATTCCGCATCAGCACCTCGATTAAAAACGAAATCACGTTCTCCATCTAACATGAGAGAAACGAAGGCAAAAGTCGTGAAAGATTGCGAGTCTAAGTGAACGTGTTTCGTATCCACATGGAACTCTTGCATCACGGAAATCAGTTGCCGGCCAAAAGGATCGTCCCCCACTTTAGCACTCAATAAAACATCACCCCCTAAAGCTCCAATCGCCGCCGCCACATTCGTAGGTGCACCACCCGGTTTTTTTAAAAAATGTTGACCTTCAGAAAGGCTAGAGCCTTTATCTGTACAAATCATATCAATTAAGGCTTCGCCTATACAGATGACACTCATGCGGATTGTTTAGATGGGGATGGTTGAATAAAGGCAGTCGCTAGGGCTGCAATGGCTAATAATACCCCTGCAAAGGTAATCGCATTTCTGGGATCGTTGTCTAAAAAATGCTTTAAAATATAACCAAACGATAGATTTTGTATGATCATCGGAATCACAATCATCATATTAATGATACCCATATAGACACCATACCGTTCTTTCGGAATGTCGCTAACTACCAGTAAATAAGGGATTCCCATCATACTTGCCCAACCGATTCCGAAACCAGAAATGGCAAAAAACAATAGATTCTTATTTTCGATGTGAGGGAACGCAAAAAATCCAGCTGCCGCTAATATAAGGCAAATCATATGCACCGACTTTGCCCCATATTTCTTAGCAAAACCAGCTAAAGCTAGTGCAGACAAGAAAGTCACAATATTGTACCATCCATTCACTAAGCCAGTCCAAGAAACCGCTTTTTCGTATAATTCTGGATTGCCTTTAGGTGTCGCATTCCAAACAGACAACGCAATACTCTTCGATGAGTTTTGCCAATAACAGAACAAAGCATACCATTGGAATAAATAAACCAAGGCTAATTGCCACATCACCTTCGGCATTTCGCCTATCGCATGGAAGATTTCAAAGATGGATTCTAAGATGCTTGATTTACGAGATCGAATCTCGGCTAGTTCTTCCGGTGTAGGCTCGATTTCAGAGGTGGTATGCATACTCCACCAGATCGATCCGATGGAACAAACCGCTCCTAAAAAAAAGGAGGCATAAACCCAGGTGGGTAAAGAACCGGTTTTTCCGATGAAGATTAGGGGGAAAATGAAGAGGGATAGGTTAGCTAAGGTTTGGCCAAAACCCGTAAAAAAACTCTGCATCTGAAAGCCCATCGGCTGCTGATCTTCATTTAATTTATCTGCCACAAACGCGCGGTAGGGCTCCATAGCCGTATTATTTCCCGCATCCAAGATCCATAATAAACTAGCCGCCATCCATAAAGAGGAACTAAAGGGATATAAAAGAAGGCAAATGCTGCAAATTAGGGCACCTATCAGAAAGAAGGGCTTGCGTCGTCCCCATTTGGGATGCCAGGTACTGTCACTCAAAGCACCGATGAAGGGCTGTATTAATAAACCCGTCACAGGTCCCGCTAGATTTAACAAGGGAATCTCGTCTGGACTAGCCCCTAAAAAATCATAGATGGGATTTACAGCGCTTTGCTGCAAACCAAAACTATATTGAATGCCAAAAAATCCAACGTTCATGTTGACGATTTGGCTAAAGCTTAAAGAGGGTTTCCACTTAGACATGTTTGATAGGGTTATTAGTAGATTAAATTTAAAAATTCTAATCTAGACCTGCAAGCTGTCCTACACTGTTAGCGAATTAATATTCTTGATTAAGCGGATGAATCATTAATTCATCAATGACCACGTGAGCCGGTTGATTCATCACATAATAGATGCTATTGGCCATATCTTCTGGGCTTAACCAACCCTGGTGCGATGGATCTCCAGCAGGATCTGCATGAAAATGTGAATCTACTAGACCAGAATAAACGGTGCTGACTTTGATGCCGTCTTTTCTAACTTCCTTGCGCAATGCCTCTGTGAAGGCATGCTGGGCATATTTAGAGGCGCAATAAAGTGATCCACCATCAAATACCCGCTTCGCCACATCGGAAGCAATCGTAATGAAATGGCCTTTTTTGGCAGCTTTTAGATGCGGAAGGGCTTTTTGGCAAAACAAAAAAGTCCCTTTCACATTCGTATCAAATACTTGATCCCATTGCGCAGCAGAATAGGATTCCGTAGGGCCAAAAGCCCCAACCCCCGCATTATTTACCACAAAATCAATATGGCCAAAGGTATGTATCGTTTTTTCTACCGCGTCCGTGACGAAATTTTCATCTGAAACATCTCCGTCAAAATACAAAGGACGATGTCCGATTTCCGTGATTTCAGCTGCTAAATCTTTTAATTCACCTTTATTACGCGCGACTAAGCTTAATTGAAAATTGTTTGTAGCAAGTAAAAGGGCAAGTGCACGACCGATGCCACGAGAGGCTCCGGTGATGATGGCGGTAGGGAAGTTAGAGTTCATAATTTAAAATTACGTAATATTTCACTAATCTAGGAGGGTGTTTAAAATTTAATCAGCACCTTTAAATCTGTTGCTTATTGAATTATTTTTGTATTAATTTATATAATTCTAATCTCAAAGACTATGAAAAAGGTAAATGACATTTTGACTAAAAAGGGAGCGGTGGTCATCTCTATTTCTTCTGAAGCAAAGATTATTGAGGCTTTGCAATTAATGCAAGATAGTAATGTAGGTTCCGTGGTCGTTATGGATCAGGGAAAATACCGAGGAATTTTGACTGAACGTGATTATGCTCGAAAGGTCATATTACTTGATAAAAATTCTTCTAATACAGTGGTTTCTGAAATTATGTCTACGGATTTACCAGGCGTGGAATTAGGCAGTTCGGTCGAGGTCTGCATGATACTCATGTCAGAAAACAATATTCGCTACCTTCCTGTCATAGAAAAGGGGGAATTAATTGGGATTATTTCTAGCAATGATTTGATTAAAGCAACGATTCAGGATCATTTGGAAAAAATTGAACACTTGAAAAATTACATACATGCGTAGTAAAATTGCATTTCTAATCAATCCTTTAAAGAGGACTGTTGCGATTGCGAACTATTTTTCTTGGGTGATGGAGGTCGTAAAAGTAGAGAAAACGGATTGGGAAATTCAGCTTTTTGCGAAAGAGTGGCCCGCACAGCTAGGTGATTTTGATCAAGTTTGGGTGATGGGGGGTGATGGTACGTTCAATTATTTTGTAAATCACTACCCAGATTGTGACAAACCCATAGCTTTGTTCAAAGGAGGCACGGGAAATGATTTTTACTGGAAATTATATGGGAATAGGTCACGGCGCGCACATCTGGATGCTGTTTTAGCGGGACATGTGGAGGCCTTCGATGCGGGATCTTGTAATGGGCAAATTTTCTTGAATGGTGTTGGCATCGGAATCGAGGGTGAAGTGCTGAAGTCGATGGATGCAATTCGCTATTTTAAAGGTGGTCTGGGCTATTATTTGGCAGCTATCCCTAACTTATTGAAGTTTAAAACCTATTCCATTTCTTATGGAAAAACGGTCGGTCGCGAGGTCTTTTTATGCATGGTTTTCAATTCTTCTCGGGCAGGAGGAGGCTTTCATTTCTTCCCCAAAGCTTCTGTGCAAGACGGCCTGCTCGATGTTCTTTTCTGTCAGCCCATCCCTGTTTGGAAAAGACTCTATTACATGCCCATCATTCAGTCTGGTAAACACGTAAACTTACCTATCGTCGAATTTTCAAAAGAGAAAAAGATCGTCATAAAAACGAGTCGCGAACTAAGCGCCCAAGTGGATGGAGAAGTCCAAACCTCGGACGTTTTTGATTTCTGCGTTCTTCCTGCTAAATTTAAGTTCATTGTACCTTCCTTATGAAAAAAATACTCTTATTCGCTTTAGTTAGTCTACACGTTTTTGCACAAGACGCTGACAAAAAGAAAGTCTTAGCCAGAATTCAACAACAAGAATCACACTACAGTGCCATCGCCCAGAAAATCTGGAACTTCGCCGAAGTCGGTTACAAGGAAAAACAATCCTCTGCCTTATTGCAAGAAACACTAAAACAAGCTGGCTTTACCATCGAATCAGGAGTAGCCGGAATACCAACAGCCTTCGTTGCTACCTATGGTCAAGGAAAACCGGTGATCGGAATTATGGCAGAATATGATGCCTTACCTGGTTTGTCACAGGATTCGATTCCGACTAAACGTTCTTTAGGAGGAGCGTCAGGACATGCCTGTGGCCACCACTTGTTTGGTACAGCGTCCTCTGCTGCAGCTATTGCCATCAAAGAATGGTTAAAGGAAACGGGCGGAAAAGGAACCATTAAATTGTTTGGCTGCCCAGCCGAGGAAGGCGGTTCAGGTAAAGTTTATATGGTGCGGGAAGGTCTTTTCAATGACGCGGACGTAATGCTGCACTGGCATCCAAGTGATGCAAACTCCGTATCCACAGGTTCTTCTTTGGCCAATAAAACAGGTAAATTCCGTTTCTATGGCCTTTCCTCTCACGCGGCCGCCTCTCCTGAAAGAGGGCGTTCTGCATTAGATGCGGTGGAAGCGATGGACTATATGGCAAATATGATGCGCGAACACGTGCCATCCTCGACCCGAATTCACTACGTAATTACGAATGGGGGTAAGGCTCCTAATATCGTCCCTGATTTCGCAGAGGTCTATTATTATGTACGTTCTCCGCAACGCGATATCGTGACGGATGTTTGGAATCGCTTGGAAAAAGCTGCCGAAGGTGCTGCCTTAGGAACAGGAACTCGATTTGAATTAGAAGTAATAGGCGGTGTGTATGAAATATTGCCAAATGATAAATTAGCTTCCGTGATGAATGCAAACTTGCAAGCAGTAGGAGGATATACCTTGAATCCAACCGAGCTGGCTTTCGCCAAACAGATTCAGCAAACCCCCGGCATGTTGCAGACAGATTTAGCCTCCACTTCTTCCGTGGTTCCGGGTCGTCCTGATCCGAGCGGTGGTGGTTCGACGGACGTAGGTGATGTGAGTTGGGTAGTTCCTACCATTGGTTTAGGCACCGCGACTTGGGTGCCAGGAACAACGGCGCACAGCTGGCAAGCGGTAGCAGCAGGTGGTATGAGTATAGGGAAGAAAGGGATGATGGTGGCTGCCAAAACCTTAGCCTCAACCGCCCTGGATTTATTCAAAAACCCGGCCTTGATTGAAGCCGCTAAAGTTGAATGGAACAAACGTAAAGGAACAGAATTTAAATACAAGGCCCTTTTAGGTGATCGAAAGCCGGCTTTGAATTATAGAGATTAATGAAAGCTATTTTAAACGAAAATTTGGACCAAATTCTCTCCCTCGATATCCCAACCGAGCGCAGAGAAATTCTACAAGTCTTGATCGATTACATCAAAGACAAACGCAAAAAGGAACAGCCTATTCGCCTGAATTTTATCTGCACGCACAATTCGCGCCGCTCTCAATTCTCGCAAGTTTGGGCTCAAACCGCCGCTGACTATTTCCAAATCCCCGCCCAATGCTATTCAGGTGGAGTGGAAGTGACGGCTTGTAACGAACGCACAGTCGCTTCATTAGATCGAATGGGTTTTATTGTTTCCAAACACGGTCATTCCAACCCGATTTATTTTGTACTGCACACACAGGACGCACGCCCCATCATCCTTTTCTCTAAATTAGTTGATGACGTCATCAATCCGCATGGCATTTTTGCCGCTGTAATGACTTGTTCTCATGCAGACGAAAATTGCCCTTTCATTCCAGGTGCTGAAGCTCGCATTCCGGTGCGCTATGAGGATCCAAAAGCTTTTGATGATACAGCTGAAGAGGCTGCGCGATATGATGCTAGGTCGATGCAGATTGCGGGGGAGATGTTTTATGTGTTCTCGAGAGTATCAATCTAGATTTCTTTTGCAGTTAATTTACAGGTATTTCCGAAAATGTCCTTCGAAATATTTTCGCGAAATACCTGTAAATTAGCTTGCAAACAGTAAATCTTTCTTCATCTCTCTAAATCTGAAGGACGTCGAGGCAAAGATCGTAGATTTTAGGGTTCAGCTTCAGTAAAATATTGCGAAGCACATTTTCGAAGCTGAACCCTAAAATCTACGAGGTATGATCTCTACAAATCAGCCACTTCCCATCAATCTTCTTCATCAACAAAGTAAAGTATCCACCAGCATCTCCTACGGTAGGTCTGGTTAAATGCCAGCGGCCTAATACATAAGCCGTTTTTCCCTCGGTAATATCCACTTCTTGAATATCAAAATCCAATGTACCCATCGTCTCGCGATTGGGATAGGATTTCAAATAGCGTTGCAAAGTAGCCTCCCAGCCCGATACGACGCCTGATTTCCCAACAAATTTTAGGTTAGGTGATTTTTCGTAATATTCCATAAAGCCTTTAACATCGCCTTTATTCCAAAATATAATCTGAGTATTCAGGACAGATTTGATATCGGATTCGTCTTTATTTGTTTGAGCAAAAACGAGAGTGGGTAAGAAGAGGAGGAGGTAGAGTGTTGTTTTCATCTTGTAAATATAGTAGAGAATGGTAAATGGTGAATGGTAAATGGTAATTGTTTCCTTCGGACTCATTCCCTCCGGACTTTCGACTAGTGACTAGCGACTAGTGACTAGCGACTAGCGACTAGCGACTAGTGACTAGCGACTACAAACTTCTGCCTTTCGTCTCAATTTTGCCTATACATTTTTTAAAAACCAATTATTGTATCATTTTTGCATAATACTAAATTAGACCTATGATTAAGAAAATTACCTTCGCCCTTTTAGTGGCTTTTCCTGTGCTGCAGTCGCTTGCGCAGGCCCCAGATGAAAATCGTTTTGTTAAATCGGTCCTAGTGGACAAATTGGATGAGCCCATGGAGTTCACCTTTTTGCCGGACGGACGCATTCTTTTCGTTGAAAGAAAAGGGGATGTGAAGTCCTATAATACGAAGACCAAAGAAACGAAGGTAATCGCTCATTTAAATGTTAACACGAAATACAAGAACCGCCTAGGTCAAGAACGTGTGGCAGAGGAGGGATTGATGGGCATTGTTTTGGACCCTAACTTCAGCAAAAATCACTGGTTATATCTTTATTATGCGCATCCGACTGAGACTAAACATATTTTAGCTCGTATGGAATTGCGTGGTGATGAGTTGTTAGTAGAGCAGCAAAAAGTGCTTTTAGAGGTTCCTACCCAGCGGGAGGAATGTTGTCATACCGGTGGTGGAATGGTTTTTGACAAATCAGGAAACCTATTCTTAACGGTAGGAAATAATACAAGTAACAGTAATTCAGACGGTTATGCGCCTATCGATGAGCGTCCGGGCCAAGCCTATTGGGATGATCAACGCGGTGCGTCGAATACGAATGATTTACGTGGAAAGATTTTACGCATTCACCCAGAGGCGAATGGTACCTATACGATTCCTAAAGGAAATTTATTTTCTCCGGGCACGCCTAAGACAAAGCCTGAGATTTATACCATGGGTCACCGTAATCCTTGGAGACCAAGCATCGATTCTAAAACAGGTTTCTTGTATTGGGGCGAAGTAGGTCCGGATGCATCGGTGGATTCAGAGAAAGGTCCTCGTGGTTATGATGAATTTAATCAGGCCAAAGGTCCAGGCTACTATGGCTGGCCTTATTTCATTGGAAATAACCAAGCCTATACAGATGTAAATTTTGAGACAATGGCTATTGGACCTAAGTTCAATCCAGCTGCACCTATTAACGAATCGCCTAACAATACAGGTTTACGTGAATTGCCTGCGGCTACGAAGGCGATGATTTGGTATCCATATGGAACTTCAGAGGAATTTCCTTTAGTAGGTTCATCTGGTCGTTCGGCGACGGGTGGTCCGGTCTTTAGAAAGTCAGATTTTGCTACTGCGAAACGTGCATTCCCTTCTTATTATGAAGGCAAATGGTTAATCGTTGAGTTTATGCGTGGCTGGATTATGGCCGTGACTATGGATGAAAAAGGAGATTACAAGTCGATGGAGCGCTTTATGCCTTCGACGACTTTTGGTTCTGCGATCGATATGGACTTCAGTCCTGAAGGAGATTTATATGTTTTAGAATATGGATCAGCTTGGTTCCGTGGCAATGAAAATGCCCGTTTGGTTAAGATTGAATACCAAGGTGGTAACCGTAAGCCTTATGTAGAAGCATCGGCAGCTAAAAAGGCGGGTGCCGCTCCATTTACTACGACGCTTTCGGCGGAGGGTACTAAAGATTACGACGGTGATAAATTAAGCTATACTTGGACAGTGAAGAAAACGGGTGTATTCGTGAAGAATCTAACAGGTGCTTCGCCTACTTTGAGCTTAAAAGACGCTGGAAAATATGAAGTTACATTGAAGGCATCAGATCCGAAGGGATTGTCTAATACCACTTCTTTGGAAATATTAGTTGGAAACGAAGCTCCTGTAGTGGATATCGCGGTGGAAGGCAATAAGTCATTCTACTTCGAAGGGCAGCCACTTAAGTACAAAGTGAAGGTAGATGATAAGGAAGACGGATCTTTAGGAATGGGAATTCAGACGGAAGCCGTAGCAACGACGGTTGATTATATCGCTTCGGGTTATGATCCTATCGAGATGGCACAATCGCACCGTAAAGCAGATAGCGATTTACTGGCTTCGGCAGGCCTTCGTCTAATCAACGCAAGCGATTGTAAATCATGTCACCAAATGTCCCTTCGTTCAGTAGGACCTTCTTATAAGGAGGTAGCTGAGAAGTACAAAGGACAAGATATGGTAGAGAAATTATCTGATAAGGTGATTTCAGGTGGAATGGGAGTTTGGGGAGAGCATGCCATGTCTGCACACCCGAACATTTCGAAAGTGGATGCGAAAGCGATGGTCAATTATATCTTAAGTTTAGGCGATGCAAAAGCTAGTAACGCGATTGCTTTAGCAGGTGAATTAGGATTAAAGAAACCAGCTGATCAGTCGGCGTCGAAAGGGGTATTCATTGTACGTGCGACCTATTTAGATAAAGGGAATAAGAAAATTGCTCCGGTTCAATCGGAGAAGTGGTTGTTCTTGCGTCATCCATCGTTAAATGTGGAGAAAGCAGATGTATCTAAAGGAATTTTGCAACTAATTACGCCAGGTCGTTCGACGAATATGGTAGGCCAAAATCCTTATTTGGGCTATAAAGACCTAGATTTAACAGGTATTTCAACCATTGAAATTGCTGCTTCAGCACAAGCAAGAGCAAATGCCGCTGGAGGTTTAATTGAAATTCACTTGGATTCTCCTACGGGGGCTATCATTGGTAAAACTGCTGCGATTGAAGTGGCTCAAGGCGGATTTGGTGGACCACCAGCAGCTGCGGCAACCCCAGGAAAAGGCGCTCCACTAGGAACGGGTGTAGCTGCCCCAGCTTCTGCACCTGCGGCTCCAGCAGCTCCAGCAGCACCTGCGGGTCAAAGAAGAATGTCTGGCCCAGCTGCCCAAAAAGTAGCCATTCAAGCCACTTCTGGATCACACGATCTGTATTTTGTGGCAGTAAATCCGAAAGCGACAGAACAACAAATTGTGTTGCAGATTTCGGGTATTGAAATGAAAAAATAGTCATTCGATTATAGTAATTCTGGGGTTCTCTCTGCTTTAATAGAGAGAACCCCTTTTTTATGCGCTTTACATTTTTGTTCTTGTTGCTTTCTGGGTCTGTTTTGGGTCAAAAAAACATCACCAGCGCATCTGATGCCACAGCACCTTTGCATGCCTTGCAGCCTGATTATCCCACACCTTATGGTGCGCCTACAGCTGAAAACATCCAAAAAACCATCGATCGAGTATTTTCTTACTTAGAGGTGGCTACCCCTAATCGCTTCGTAGATAAGACGACCGGAGCAGAGGTGAAAGCATATAACGCGAATGCCATTTTTAGCCAAGGCGATTTTCGACCTATTTCGTATGAGTGGGGAGTGACCTATTCCGGTATGTTAGCTTTAACAGAGGTGACCGGTGATGTGAAATACAAGGACTATGTTTTTAATCGCTTGAATTTGATTAATTCTGCCGTACCCGAGGCGATAAAGATACCAGCGAACCAATCCCACGTTTTGAGAGGTTTAGTGCATCCTCGCGCCTTGGATGATATCGGAGCGATGGGGATGGCGGTGATTAAAGCAAAAAAAGCGGGCTTCACCACCGACATGTCTTATGTCGCGAAACGTGCCTCCGATTTTATATTGAAAGAAGAGCATCGTTTACCTGACGGCACATTGGTGCGTATTCGTCCTCTGAAAAACACTTTATGGTTAGATGATGTCTATATGGCAATTCCTGCCTTATTGCAATTAGGGGAGTACGAGGAGGCCGTTTTTCAGTTTAATGCTTACCAAAAGCGGCTGTTCAATCCCAGTCAGAACATTTATATGCACGGTTATTTAGTGGACGCTACGGAACACCCAGAATTCCATTGGGGACGAGCGAATGGCTGGGCCTTGTTAACGAATGCTGAATTATTGGAGCATTTGCCGGCGAATCACCCGGCCCGACCTGACATGTTAAAGCAATTAAAAAATCACTTGAAAGGGCTGATGGCCTTGCAGGATGGAACCGGGTTTTGGCATCAGTTATTAGATAAAAACGATTCCTAT
>CAIVPV010000247.1 GCA_903907915.1 uncultured Cytophagaceae bacterium | reverse complement strand
CACCTATGAAGTAGACGATACATGGGACAGTCCAGAAATAAAGGGACCTTATGTTTTTGAACCAGCTGGAACGAATTTTCAGCAAGACACGCTTTTTGCGCTGAATACCCATGCTTTATTGGGCTATATAAAAGGCAGAGAACTGCTGCCTGTTTCACTACGATTAAATGTACCACCTGGGATGGTTGCCTCCTCGTCCTTAATCGAAAAAAATGGACGTTACACAGCAGCTACGTACCAAAGTCTAACCGACGCTCCCATCCTCGTAGCAGTTCCTGACACCATTCATCTCCACCTGGCTAATGCAGAGATCCTCATCTCTGTCTATTCGCCTAATCAAAAAATAAAAGCTTCAGAGATTGCGACACAATTAAAACCCCTATTAAAAGCGCAGTTGAACTACCTGGGAGGCAGATTCCCTGTGAACAAATATGCTTTTTTGATTGTGATGTCTGACCATCTGAAAAATGGAAGCTATGGGGCATTAGAACATGCGCAATCGTCATTTTATTATTTGCCAGAAGATTCCATTAGCGTGATGGGGCCTGTGATAAGGGATGTCAGCGCTCACGAGTTCTTCCATATTCAAACCCCTTTGAACTTACATTCAGAAGAAATTGGTCGATTTGACTTCCAAAATCCTCAGATGTCAAAGCATCTTTGGCTCTACGAAGGCCTCACCGAATATGCTGCGCAACATATGCAGCTGCAGGGTGGATTAATTAGTCTGACGGAATTTTTAGAACGCATGACGGAGAAATACCGGACGATGCACTTCAGTTATTACAATACCATTCCTTTTACTAAACTAAGTAAGGGCGTATTAAATAAATACAAAGAGGAATATGGGAATGTCTACCAAAAAGGAGCCCTAATCGGCCTCTGCCTTGATTTATACTTACGCAGCGAGACAAATGGCGTGTATGGAACGCAACAATTAATCAGGGATTTATCCGCTCGGTTTGGCTCTTCAACCTCATTCAAGGATGATGATCTATTTAGAATAATTGCCAAGACAACAAAAATGAAGGGTATCGATCAATTTTTCTCTAAGTACGTCAGTGGAAATAAGGACTTGCCTCTTGGACAACTTTTGGAAAAAATTGGCTGTGAGTTACGCAGCACTGATGAGAAGAAAGATAAAGTTCGCTTCCTAGATGACCTGAAGCAGGAGTTAAAGGAAAGTAAAAACCCAAGCCCGTCCCAATTGAAACTAAGACAGGCTTGGATACGCAATTAAATACTATGTGATTCTACCACGGCAATCGCCACCATATTCACAATCTCACGAACTGACGCTCCTAATTGCAACACATGCACAGGCTTACGCAATCCGAGTAAAATAGGTCCTATGTATTCGATATCAGCTGCCTCCTTCAATAAATTATAGGCAATATTAGCCGAAGACAGGTTAGGGAAGATTAGCGTATTCGCCGTATCATTTCCCAAAGTTGCAAAAGGATAGTTCTGTTGTCTTAATTCCTTGTCAAAGGCCAAATGCGCTTGCATCTCCCCTTCGATCACCCATTCCGGATGTTTTTCTTTCAAAATGGCCGTAGCCGCACGCATCTTCAAGGCATCGTCTCCATCAGCTGAACCAAAGTTAGAATAGGACAACATCGCAATTTTAGGTTTTAAATTAAAACGTTCCACCGCCTCTGAGGTCAATTCCGTAATCTCCACAATATCAGCCACCGAAGGCTGGAAATTAATCGTTGTATCCGAGAAGAATAGTGGACCTTGTTTACTAAGCAACAGGTACATACCCGCTACCTTATTCACTCCTGGCTTTTTACCAATGATTTGCAAGGCAGGGCGAATCGCATCCGGATAATTCTTCGTTAAACCAGAAATGACACCATCGGCTCTATCTGTCTCTAACATCATGGCAGCAAAATAATTGCTCTTGCGAACTTGCTTCTCTGCTTCCCAACGCGTGAATCCACGACGTTTACGCTTCTCATAAAACAATTCAGCAAACTCGGCTAACAGACCCGCATTATCTGGATGCTTAAAATCAAAGATCTCTATATCCCCTAAATCGATGTGATGCTCTTCGCAAATGGCATCGATATTTGCCTTACGACCTAATAAAATTGGTTTTGCGATTCCCTCGTCCAATACTTCACGAACTGCCTTCAGCACCTTCAGGTTCTCTGCTTCCGCAAAAACAATCCGTTTCGGTTTGGATTTTGCTCTTTTCAAGATGAATTTCATCACCTGATTATCTAATCCCAAGCGTTTAGCTAATTGACTTTCGTAGGCATCCCAGTTTAAGATGGGTTTCGTAGCTACACCAGAATCCATAGCAGCCTTCGCCACAGCCATCGAAATGGTGGTGATTAAGCGTGGATCCACTGGTTTAGGAATAATGTATTCAGGACCGAAACTCAAGGATTTCTCATTATAGGCTAAATTCACGATATCCGGAACTGGTTTTTTAGCTAAGCAGGCCAAAGCCTTTGCAGCAGCCAGCTTCATCTCATCATTTATCTCAGACGCCCTGACATCCAAGGCTCCCCGGAAGATAAATGGAAAGCCTAATACATTATTGACTTGGTTAGGAAAGTCCGAACGACCTGTCGCCATAATCAAATCATCCCTCACCGCTTTCGCCTCTTCATAACCAATCTCCGGCGTAGGGTTTGCCATCGCAAACACGATCGGATCCTTCGCCATCACGGCCACCATTTCTGGTTTCAAAATATTTCCCACAGAAAGTCCTAAGAATATATCTGCTCCCTTCATAGCCTCGCCTAAAGTAGCTTTTCTTCCTGCCTTTCCAGCTAATGGGGCTAAATACCGATTCAAATCAGAACGATCAGCTGAAACCAATCCATCCTTATCGAAAATATAAAAGTTCTCAATGCGAGCACCGAGTTTCAAATACAGTTTAATACATGAAATAGCAGCAGCTCCAGCGCCAGAGACAACGAAGCGCGCATTTTCGATCTTCTTGTCCACTATTTCCAACGCATTCAATAAAGCTGCTGAAGAAATGATCGCGGTACCGTGCTGATCATCGTGCATGATTGGAATCTTTAAGCGTGCTTTTAACTTCTCCTCGATTTCAAAGCATTCAGGGGATTTGATATCCTCTAGATTTATTCCGCCAAAAGTAGGCTCCAAGCGAGCCACCGTATCCACAAAATCATCTGGATCCGTGACGGCTAACTCAATATCAAATACATCAATATCAGAGAAAACTTTAAAAAGAACTCCTTTTCCCTCCATCACGGGCTTACTCGCCTCTGGACCGATATTTCCCAAACCTAATACAGCTGTACCATTAGAGATGACGCCTACCAGGTTACCTTTAGCCGTATAATCATAAACCTTCTCTACATTTTCTGCAATTTCTAAACAAGGCTCTGCCACACCCGGCGAATACGCTAAAGACAAATCGCGCTGAGTAGCGGTGGATTTCGTCGGTTTTACTTCAATTTTTCCAGGTTTCCCTCCTGCATGATACTCGAGAGCATCTTGTCTTAAAATGGATGAAATAGACATATATGATTAGTTTGTTGATTCTTCTATTTGGAATTCGCCCTCATGTTTAGCAAGCCAAACCGTCGCAACTCCGTTTCCAATAAAATTCGTAATCGCTCTTGCCTCAGACATAAATCGATCCACACCTAATAAGAGTGCTAATCCTTCCACAGGTATTACTTGTAAAGCACTTAAAGTAGACGCTAAAACTACGAATCCACTTCCGGTCACCCCTGCTGCTCCTTTCGAAGTCACCATCAATATACCCACGATGGTCAGCATCTGTTCCCAGGACAAATGTACACCATAAACTTGGGCTAAAAACAAGGTAGCCATAGATAAATATATACTCGTGCCATCTAAGTTAAACGAATAACCAGCCGGTACGACTAAACCCACTACCGACTTAGAACAGCCCATTTTCTCTAATTTATGCATTAAAGAGGGGAGCGCAGCCTCTGAAGATGACGTGCCTAAAACGATTAATAACTCCTGTTTGATATAGCCCAAAAAAGACCAAATTCGCTCTCCACAAGACCGCATAATAAATCCTAGGACAACGAAAACAAAGATTCCCATGGTTACATAGACCGTCAACATCAGCTTAGCTAAGGGTAGCAAAGAATGTATCCCAAACTTCCCAATGGTAAAGGCCATCCCTCCTAAAGCTCCCAAAGGCGCTAAATACATAATGATCTTTAGTCCTTTAAATACCCAATGTGACGCTTGCTGCATACCAGAAATCATCCTCGCCTTTCCGCGCACAAAGTTTAAGAAGATTCCAAAAAAGATAGAGAATCCTAAGACCTGCACCGTAAAATTTTCCTTCAAAAAGCCCATCCAAGAGAATCCAGCTGCTTTTTGAGTATATTTAGAAATATCACCACCCGCTATATCATCTCGAATAACGCCTATTCCAGGTTCAATAAAGGTGGAAACAGCTAAACCAATCAATAGAGCAATAGTAGTCACCACTTCAAAATATAATAGCGCCTTCCCTCCTACACGACCTACCTTCTTTAGGTTACCCATATTCACAATCCCTAAACTGATCGTCAAGAAAATGATGGGATTGATAAATATCTTCACTAAACTGATAAAAACACCACTAAAAACTTCACTTAGCGTAGGACCAAAACTCAAATCCGCTCCTAGCAGATTATAGGTGAATTTAGATTCCAATACCTTATACAATGCTAATTCAGGAGAAAAGTGACCGATGAATACCCCAAGTAAAATGGATAATAAAACCCAAAAAGTCAGGTTCTGTAAAATAGTTACGCTCTTCATTCGTTTATGTTAGGTTGTAAAACAAATGTAAGAATTATTAAGAAAAATCATCGCTTGTGTTTCTGCCTATATTTCCCGAATTTTGTAGGCTCATTAGCTTTCGATAAAAATCAACATGTCAGAAAAAATCAAATGCCTTATTATCGGTTCTGGCCCAGCCGGCTATACCGCAGCTATTTATGCTTCACGTGCAGGCTTGCATCCGATTATGTACCAAGGTGGACAACCAGGAGGGCAATTAACAACGACGACAGAAGTAGATAATTTTCCTGGCTATCCTCAAGGCATTGACGGACCTCAAATGATGGTTGATTTAGAGAATCAAGCCAAGCGTTTTGGTACAGATGTTCGGTACGGACTGGCCACTAAGGTAGATTTCACTAGCTCCCCTAAGAAGGTTTGGATTGATGAAACGACCGAAATTCAGGCAGATGCTGTCATTATCGCCACAGGAGCGAGCGCAAAATGGTTAGGCTTAGAAGGAGAGACAACATTTAATGGCTTAGGCGTTTCTGCCTGCGCAGTGTGTGATGGATTCTTCTATCGCAATCAAACGGTTGCAGTGGTAGGCGCTGGTGATACGGCGGCAGAAGAGGCTAGTTATTTAGCTAATTTATGTACCAAAGTGCACTTAATCGTACGTCGTGGCGAAATGCGTGCCTCTTTAATCATGCAAGAGCGTGTGAAGAATAATCCGAAGATTGAGATTCATTGGAATTCAGAAACGGAAGAAATTTTAGGGGATGCAAACGGAGTAACCGGCATTCGTATCGTTAATAATATAAGTAAAGTAACAGAGGAAATCGCCTTAACTGGATTCTTCGTAGCCATCGGACATCAACCCAATACATCGATCTTTAAAGGGACTTTAGAGATGGATTCTCAAGAATATTTAATTACCGAAAAAGGGAGTACTCGTACGAGCATCGAAGGCGTTTTCGCTTGTGGTGACGTTCAAGATACCATCTATCGCCAAGCCGTTACCGCAGCAGGTACTGGCTGTATGGCGGCATTGGACGCAGAGCGTTGGTTAGCCGCGAACAATTTACATTAATCAAGCATTATGAGGTTAATTACCTATATTTTTGGATGTTTACTTCTGCTTGCAGGCTTTAGCTTGAAGGCTCAGGAGCGGAATTTATTCAAGAAAAAAACAGAAATCGAAGTCAAATCTAACTCACAACTTTTCCAAGAAAAGAATAAGAAAAAAGATGACTTAGATGAGCTTCCTCCTTTACTTTTTAGAAACGAAACCGAATCCATTGGAGTGACGGCTGGTTCTGAAATGCAAGAACGTAAATTCGAACCGATCAAGGTTTTGAACGCCAGCATCAGCAATTTTGATACGACTTCTATTGATGAAGGGGAGAATTTAATCGTGGAAATCGAGGAAGAAGCAGCTCCGGAAGGAACGGAAGATTTCGTTTCTGTAGCCTCTTATTTTGCGATTTGGGATACGAAAATTATTGATCCATACGATATTGATGCTAAAGAATTTGATGAGCCGGTCGATATCGAATTGTATAATACGGCATCGGGACGTAATTGGGCTGCACCTTTAGAAATTGTAAAACAAACGAGTCCATTTGGGCCTCGTTGGGGACGTTTACACGCAGGGGTGGATCTTGATCTGGAGACAGGTTATCCTGTTTTTTCCGTTTTTGATGGAATCGTTCGGGTGAGTCATTATGATCGCTCAGGTTATGGAAATTATGTGGTAGTTCGTCATTATAATGGCTTTGAGACCTTATATGGCCACTTGGCCTCCCCCGGCGCTGAGCCAGGAACCATCGTAAAAGCGGGTGACCAAATCGGGGTAGGCGGAAGTACAGGACGTAGTACAGGTTCGCATTTACACTTTGAGACACGGTATGAGGGAAATCCCATGAACCCTAAAAATGTCTACAGCTTCAATCCCTTTGAACCCGTTTCTGATCACATTATTATTACGGCTCGATCTTTTGACATTCGATCACTTTCTTTGAAAAATGAATTCGGATCTAGTGGGGACAAAGTACGTTCTAGAACAAAAGCCTGGACGAAAGTTCGCCAAGGGGATACGCTAGGAGCCATTGCTAGACGTACGGGCGTTTCGATCGCTAAATTGAAAAAATTAAATGGTATGAGAAGCTCATCGACTATCCGAGCTGGGCGCCGAATCCGTATTCATTAATTCCCGTTATTTCCTATGAAACTAGACATTCTTGTCATGGCCGCTCACCCAGATGATGCTGAATTAAGCTGTTCTGGAACTATTTTAAAGCACATTGCTGCCGGAAAAAAAGTAGGCATCGTAGATTTCACTCGGGGCGAACTAGGCACACGAGGAACTCCTGAAATTCGCTTACAAGAGTCGGCAGATGCCACTAAAATCTTAGGACTTCACGCAAGAGAAAACCTAGGAATTCGAGATGGATTTTTCAGAAACGATGAAGAGACTCAATTGAAACTAATCGAAATTATTCGTAAATACCAGCCAGATATCGTTTTAGCTAATGCCCTAGTAGATCGCCATCCTGACCATGGCAAAGGAGCACAATTAGCCATTGATGCCTGTTTTTTATCGGGATTACGCCAAATCAAAACAGGCGACCTGTCTGCCTGGAGACCCGCACAAGTATACCATTACATTCAGGATCGGTATGTAGAACCCGATTTCGTCGTTGATATTTCAGCACATTGGGATCAAAAAGAAGCCGCTATTCGCGCCTTCAAGAGTCAGTTTTTCGACCCATCTTCTGTGGAGCCAGCCTCTTATATCTCTAGCCCAGACTTTTTGAACTTCATCCAAGCGCGAGCAATGGAAATGGGTCATAAGATTGGGGTGAAGTATGGGGAAGGGTTTCAAAAGCAAGGATCGTTGGAACTTAAATTTCTTATTTAAAGCATAAAGCACAAAGAATAAAGCATAGAGTTTGAATCGCCTACGGCGATCACTTTATGAAATGTTTTTTGTCTACGTAATCATCAAAAAGGGCTCAAAATTTCGAGCCCTTTTTGATTCCAACTTTATTCTTTGTGCTTTATGCTTTATTATTTTAAAAGCGGCCTTCGCCGCTTTTAAGGCGCTACCCGATAACACTCCCACTCCCCTTTATCCCGCGCATCATACACCACGCGGTCGTGCAAGCGTGACGGCCTACCTTGCCAAAACTCGAAATAATCTGGAACTAAGCGATAGCCCCCCCAGTGGTCTGGCTTAGGAATCTCTTTTCCTTCGTATTGTATAGCTAATTCTGCATAGCGTTTTTCTAATACCTCGCGGGAGTCTACTCGCGCACTTTGTTCAGACACCCAGGCACCTAATTGCGATTCGCGTGGACGAGAATGAAAATATTCGATGGAAGATTCTGTTGAGAGTTTTTCGACATGGCCTTCGATACGGATTTGGCGTTCTAGTTCGCCCCAAAAAAAAGTGATCGATGCTTGTGAACTAAAAGCTAATTCTAGGCCTTTACGGGATTCATAATTAGTATAAAAACTAAATCCATGATCCACTGTTTTTAACAAAACGATGCGTCCTGAAGGGCGACCCGTTGAACTTAATGTGCTTAAAAACATCGCATTAGGCTCAGGAACCTGCGCTGATTGTGCTTCTTTGAACCAAATTGAAAATTGAGCAAAAGGATCAGGATGTACATGGGCTTCATGCAATTCCCCTTTTTGGTAGTTCAAGCGTAGGTCTGCTAAGTTCATAATTTCGAGGATAAATTTGCTATATTTACAAAGGCAATCTCTATCCCCAAATATAGCTGAATTACATGAAAAAATTATTCCTTTTTGACGCGATGGCTTTGATTTATCGCGCGCATTTTGCTTTTGCTAAAACACCTCGAATTTCTTCGAAGGGAATTAATACTTCCGCCGTTTTTGGCTTTGCAAATACGATCTTAGAGGTCATTAATAAGGAAAAACCAGATTATTTGGGGGTTGCTTTTGACACACCAGCACCTACTTTTCGACATGTGGAATACACACCGTATAAGGCTCAGCGTCAGGAACAACCAGAAGATATTTCGATTGCAATTCCCTACGTGAAGCGTTTAGTAGAAGCCATGGATATTCCCATTTTGATTTTAGATGGCTATGAGGCAGATGATGTGATTGGGACAATTGCAAAGAAGGCGGTGCGAGCGAATCCGGATATTGTGGTCTATATGATGACTCCAGATAAGGATTATGGACAATTAGTAGAAGAACGAATTAAGATGTACAAACCTGCCTTTATGGGCAAGGGAGTAGAAGTTTTAGGGCCTAAAGAGGTGTGCCAGCGGTGGAACATCGAAAATGTAGATCAAGTGATCGATATGCTAGGTTTGATGGGCGATGCGGTGGATAATATTCCAGGCATCCCAGGTGTAGGTGAAAAGACTGCTCAAAAGCTGATCGAGCAATATGGTTCTTTAGAAAACTTATTAGACAATACCGATCAACTGAAAGGCAAATTGCAGGAAAACTTGGTCAATTTCCGTGAGCAAGGCATCCTTTCGAAGCATTTGGCCCGTATTATGCTCGAAGTACCTATTGAATATGAAGAGGAAAAACTTGTAGCAACGCCGCCTAATCGCGCTTTATTAGAACCCTTATTAGAAGAATTAGAATTTAGAACGCTGCGCAAAAGAATTTTAGGAGAGGATGAACCCGTGGTGGCTAAAGTGAAAGCTTCACCTAAAGTGGATTCGAACCAGATGGATATGTTCGGTTCGCCGATCGCTGCCACGTCGTCAGTGGAAGCGGAAGAAGAAGTCGAAAGCACCACCAGCTATTCAAATTTAAGCAATACGGCGCACCAATACCATTTAGTGCAAGGGGAAAGTGCGATTAAATCGTTGATTAGCTTTTTGGATCGCCAGGATTCTTTCTGTTTTGACACCGAAACGACGAGTTTAGTGGCCATTGAGGCTCAATTAGTGGGCATGTCCTTCTCTTATCGAAAGGGTGAGGCCTTTTATGTGCCTTTCCAGGAGGATCAGGTTGCTTGTCAGGCTCAGGCAGATTTATTTAAAGCTATTTTTGCCAAAGAATCCACCATTAAAATCGCTCAAAACATCAAATATGACATGAGCGTCCTGCGTAATTACGGCATAGAAATCAAAGGGGCGACATACGATACCATGCTCGCGCATTATCTAATCGAACCGGAGAAACGCCACGGAATGGATGCTTTGGCACTCGCCTATCTAAGCTACGAACCCATGTCGATTGAAAATTTGATCGGCAAAAAAGGGGCTAAGCAAGGCAATATGCGGGAAGTGGAGCTAAACCTCATCAAAGAATACGCCGCGGAGGACGCAGACATCACCCTGCAATTAAAACCCTTTTTAGATAAGCAATTGACGATTAATCCCAAGGCCGTTCAGCTCTTACATGAAGTTGAGATGCCGCTGGCACGTGTTTTATCAGCGATTGAATGCGAGGGTATAAACTTAGATGTTCCTTTTTTGCAGGAAATGTCTAAAACTTTGGAAGCCGATTCCAAGGCAGTTCAAGAAAAGATTTTTGCGACCGCAGGCCAAGTATTCAACATCGCCTCACCCAAGCAATTAGGGGAGATTTTGTTCGAAAAATTAAAGCTAGATCCGAAAGCAAAAAAGACCAAAACCGGACAATATATGACGGGTGAAGAGGTGCTTTCGAAATTGGAATCAGAACACGAGATTGCTTCCCTCATCTTAGACTTCCGTGAATTACAAAAATTAAAATCAACCTACGTGGATGCCCTTCCGGCTCTAATATCACCTAAAACAGGCCGAATTCATACGTCCTTCATGCAAGCCGTGACTGCCACTGGCCGTCTATCTTCGAAGGATCCTAACTTACAAAACATCCCGATTCGTACCGTAAGAGGACGTGAAATCCGCAAGGCCTTCATCCCCCGCGATGAAAACCACCTGATTTTATCAGCCGATTATTCTCAAATCGAATTGCGCATCATGGCCGCCTT
>CAIVPV010000246.1 GCA_903907915.1 uncultured Cytophagaceae bacterium | reverse complement strand
GCCTCCTCAGCCTCTGCTAAATCGCGAACGCTAGGGAATGCGGCTAGTAATCGTTGATAATAAGGTAAACCCTGTGCTACGCGGGTCTGCTGTAAGATGATTTCAGAAAGCCAAATCGCATACGGATCCTTCGTTTGACGCCATGGCAGTTCTCGCTGATGTTCAGCATACCAAGCCATAATGGTAGACGTAAAGGGGTGAATGGAGCTTTTCTGCATGGATTAAATCAAATTTACGAAAAAAATCACCTTGAATTTGAAAGAATTTTTAGAGAATTGGCAGAAAAACGTTACTTTTGTGTCCCTATTTAAAGACGGGGTTTGTAATTACCTAAGAATCATCATTTAATAAATTAAAGAAACGTGACAAAGGCAGATGTAATTGCTGAGATTGCCAGCAAAACAGGAATTGATAAGAAAGATGTATCGGAAACGTTAGAGTCATTTTTCGAAGTAGTAAAAAATAATTTAGCGAATCAGGAGAACATTTATGTTCGCGGTTTTGGTAGCTTCATTAACAAAAAGAGAGCACAGAAGATTGCTCGCAACATTTCTAAAAATACAGCGATCACGATCGAGGCACATTATGTGCCTAGCTTTAAACCGGCGAAAGTGTTCGTGGAGCAAGTAAAAACTAGTACTGACCCCACTAAATAGGCTTTAGAGCTTAGAAAGGGTCTAGAAAAATGAAAAAAAACTTTTTGATCATTCTTCTTGTAGGTCTAGGGATAACTGCCCTATTGTATTCTTTACCGAAAGGTAATGTGGCGGGTAAGACACAAAATACTCCTTCGGGGGGCGCTAACCGAGATGCGGGGAGCGAAAAGACAGAAAAAGTCGCTGAAAAGGAAGAGCATGCTGCTCCCCTAACCTCAGCTCAGTTAAAGGAGATTTCTACTTTGAAGTCCGCTTTTACTGCTGCTAAGACAGATGCTTCTCAGGTGAAAGCCTTGGAAAATTTGATGCGGGCTTTTATGAATGCGAGTCACTATGATTCTGCTGCGGTTTTTGCAGCGAATTATGCGGATCAGCATCCCAGTTTGACGAACGTTTTGCGTGCCGGTCAGCTGTACTTCGAAGCACAAACGTATGCTTTGAATGGACAGAAAGGCGGTAAAATGGGCGAAAAGGCAAGAATGTACTTCTCGAAGGCTTTGGCCATCGACCCGAGCAATCTGCTGGTAAAATCGAACATGGCGATGACGTACGTAGATACACCCACTCCGATGAAGGGCATTACGCTACTTCGCGAAGTGATTGAACAGGAGCCCACGTTTGTGCCAGCCTTGTTTAATTTAGGGATATTATCGATTAAATCGAATCAGTTTGGCAAAGGCCAAGAACGATTCACCCAGATATTGAAGCTGGAGCCGAATAACCATAAAGCCGCGTTAAATCTCGGTTTTTGTTTAGCCCAGTTAGATAAAAAAGAAGAGGCTCAGAAAGTCCTGAAGCGTGTTTTAGAGCAATCTAAAGATGAACAGGAGCAGAAAGCCGCTAAAGAGTTGCTTGCAGAAATGCAGGATCATTGAGGTTGAAAGTCAATCTCGTAAAGTATTTACACATTAATATTTAACATTATGCCTTGCGGTAAAAAAAGAAAACGTCACAAGATTTCCACTCACAAAAGAAAGAAACGTCTTCGTAAGAATCGTCATAAGAAGAAATAGTCTTCGTAAATCCACTTTCCAGATGGGAAATGTATTTAGGTAACGCAGGAACAGGCATTTTTCGAAATGGCCTGTTTTTGGCGTTTATTTTAATTATCTTTAGACTATATGGGCCAATGGCCCTGTACCATTCTTCTCGACATAAATTGTGAGCAATGAATTAATCATTAATTCGACTCCCAAGGGGGATCGAATAGCCCTTTTGCATGACAAAAGGATAGTAGAGTACCATATTGAACAGTCTGAACCACAGTTTTCCGTAGGGGATATTTACCTGGGAACGGTTAAAAAATTGGTTTCAGGACTGAACGCCGCTTTTATTGACATCGGTTATGAAAAGGATGCATTCTTGCATTACCATGACCTAGGCCCTAATTTACCTACCCTGCAGAAGTTTACGCGGGAGGTAATGACGAAGAAAAATAAAGTCATTCGTTTAGAGAACTTCAAGCTTGAGCCCGAAATTGATAAATTAGGGAAGATCGAGAAAGCGGTTCAAAAAGGACATTTGGCTTTAGTTCAAGTCGTTAAAGAGCCTATTTCAACCAAAGGCCCTCGTTTATCTTGCGATATTTCCATCGCAGGTCGTTTCCTTGTTTTAGTTCCTTTTGCGAACGGTGTGAACATCTCGAAAAAGATCACGTCGAAAGCAGAACGTAATCGCTTGCAAAAACTAATGACCTCGATTAAGCCGAAAAATTACGGTGTTATCGTGCGTACAGTGGCAGAAGGCAAAGCGGTGGAAGAAATGGAGCGCGACCTGAAGGATTCGATCGCTAAGTGGGAGGAAGGCCTAGTTAAATTAGTGGATGCTAAAGCGGGCGACCGTATTATTGGCGAAATGAGCCGTGCAACTTCGATGTTACGCGACCTCTTGAACAATGATTTTGATAATGTCATCGTTGATACACCAGAATTGTACAATGAGGCAAAAGGCTATGTACACAATGTCGCTCCTGAAAAGGAGAAGATTGTTAAGCTACACCAAAGCAAAACCAAGTTATTCGAGCAATTAGGTATTGAAAAGCAATTGAAAATGCTTTTTGGCCGTTCGGTATCTTTGCCTGGTGGCGGATATTTAATCGTGGAACACACGGAAGCATTGCACGTGATCGACGTGAATTCGGGGAATAAATCGAATTCAGAGGATGATCAAGAAGCGACTGCCCTAAGTGTGAACCGGGAAGCTGCGAAAGAAGTAGCTCGCCAATTACGTCTACGTGATATGGGCGGTATTATCGTGATCGACTTCATTGATATGAAGAAGGCAGATAACCGTAAGTTAATTCAGGACATCATGCGCGACGAAATGCGCGGGGATCGTTCGAAGTACACCATTTTACCTTTGACGAAGTTTGGCTTGATGCAAATCACCCGTCAGCGTGTGCGTCCAGAGATGAACGTAGCCACGCATGAAACCTGTCCTAGCTGCGGCGGAACAGGGAGTATCACGGCGAGTATTGCGGTTTCGGACATTGTTGAACAGCATTTGGAACATTTGTTGACGAAGCAAAACGAGAAGAAATTGACACTTTTAGTGCATCCTTTTTTAAGTGCTTATTTCACAAAAGGCTTCCCTTCCATCCGTATGAAGTGGTTCTTGCAATACAAGACCTGGATTACGATTATGGAAGATTCCTCATTTGGCATAACAGAATTCAAATTCTTAAACCAAAATGGAGATCAAATTGAGATATCATCTTAGATTTTTAGCCTGTATTTTCGGCCTTCTTCTACCTTCATTCGATTCGAATGCACAATGGTGGAAGAAGGCGGATGAGGCGGAGAAGGAGCGTTCGAAGGGAATGCTTTTGCTCACTACCGAAGTTCAGACGGAGGCCACTTTAGCCATCAACCAGATGTATAACTTCCATTTTCCGGAAGCTGAACGCGAATTCAATTATTTAAAAATTAAGTACCCACAGCACCCGCTGCCTGATTTCTTATTAGGTTTAATGCAGTGGTGGAAGATTGTGCCTAATACGAGGAGTGAGGTTTATGACGATCGTTTGATTGAATATATGGACCAAAGTATCTCCAAGGCTGAAAAAATCTACGACGAAACCGAAAACCCCGAAGCCGCCTTTTTCATGGCCGCCGCCTACGCCTTCAAAGGCCGCCTTCACGCTGAGCGCAAGCATTGGACACGCGCGACTTTGGCCGCCAAAAACGCCCTCAAATACCTCGAATATTCCCGCAATTTCGCCGATTTCAGCCCCGAACTCATGTTCGGCGATGGACTTTATAATTACTATTATTTCTTCATCAAGCAGAATTTCCCCCTTTTAAGACCCGTTTTATGGCTATTTCCCAAAGCCAACAAAACCCAAGGAATCGCCCAATTAGAAAAGGTTTCCTACCAAGCCTTCTATACCCGAACCGAAGCTCGTTATTTCCTTTTGCAGATTTACGGCATCGAAAACATGAATGAAAAGGCCTACGGAATGGCAAAATACACCTCCGAAACCTTTCCAGACAATCCCTATTTCCACCGAGCCTATGCTCGCTCAGCCTACATGAATGGCAATATTAATGAAGCGTCGTCTCTTTCCAAAGAAATACTACGCCGCATCGAACAGCGCCAAATAGGTTACGAAGCCACCTCAGGCCGCTATGCCAGCTATATTTTGGGCTATTACGCCCTCTATGTTTACCGAAACCAGGCCGAAGCCATGACCTATTTCAAACAGTGCATGGCCTTCTCTAAAGAAACCGACGCTACCGACTCCGGCTATTACTGGGCATCCGTCCTAGGATTAGCACGCATCTCCTTCCAACAACAACATTATGACGAGGCTGTAGACTTCTGCAAGGAAGTTTTAGAAAACGCAGAAAAGAAGTCCCCTCAGTATACAGAAGCCAAAAAATTACTTTCCGAATCCAAGAAAGCCAGACGCAAAAAACGATAATATGAAAGCAGATATCATTAAGAAGTATTTCCCCGCCATTACAGAGCAGCAACTCGCTCAATTCGAGCAATTGTTTCCTTTGTATGCAGAGTGGAATGAGAAAATTAATGTCATCTCTCGCAAGGATATTGATAATTTGATGCTGCACCACGTGTTACACTCTTTGGCGATCGCGAAATTCATCGATTTCAAACCCGGCACCGAAATTTTAGACGTCGGCACCGGCGGCGGATTCCCCGGCATTCCCTTGGCGATTCTATTCCCCGAAGTGAATTTTCATTTAGTGGACAGCATCGGGAAGAAGATCAAAGTCGTTCAAGGCGTTGCTGAAGCTTTGGGATTGAAAAACGTGCAAGCCACGCATGGTCGCGCCGAAGATATCGATGGCGAATTTGAATTCATTATTTCAAGAGCGGTTACTCGCCTGTTACCTTTCTTTAATTGGGTGAGAAAGAAGATCAGCCCAAATAGTTACCACGATTTAAAGAATGGCCTTCTTTGCCTGAAAGGCGGGGATTTGAGTGAGGAATTGAAAGAACTGGAGCGAAAGCATAAGGTGTTTCATCTTTCCAAAAACTTTAAGGAGGAGTTCTTTGAGACGAAGAAGTTAGTGCATGTGCCAATTCAGTAGTCAGTATCCAGTAGTCAGTAGTCAGTGGGCAGTCGCTAGTCCGGAGGGAATGAGTCCGGAGGTTGATGGCTTTTTGCTTTGAACTTTGCTCTTTGAACTTTGAATTTCGTCTTTGAACTTTGAATCAGGTCTTTGATATTTGAATCTTGACACAATCTGTCAATTCCTGAAAAAACCATTTATACTTTGCGACCTCATTTCACACATTATTGGGTCTGAAGCCCTGAGAGGCACAATACTTAAATCCCACTATACGATTCGCCGAGGGCGAAACCATGTTTGTGCTTTGTGCTTTATTCTTTGTGCTTTTTAAAAGTCGTGAAACGACTTTTAAACCATCGCTCTAAACAACTCCTTCAGCGGCTTGATCTGCCTACGCGAGATAGTCACTTGATGATC
>CAIVPV010000245.1 GCA_903907915.1 uncultured Cytophagaceae bacterium | reverse complement strand
CCCAATGAAGGTATTACAAGTAAATTTCAATGGGCCGACGTCGAATTCTTTCTGATGGATGACCGCTGGAACAAAGCTCCTAATGAATTAAATGATCCTAATAAAGACTATTGGGGTGCAAAACAGATGAATTGGTTGATGGATGCATTGATCTCATCTAAAGCCAGCTTTAAGATTATTGTCAATGGCGGTCAAGTAATTAGCCCGGCCAAAGTTTTTGAGAATATGGCCAATTACGAAGCCGAGAGAACCTATTTCTTGAAAGAACTAAAGAACCGTAAAATCCCGGGTGTCCTATTTTTATCTGGCGATCGCCACATCACTAATTTGAACAAATTAGAGCGTGAAGGCACCTATCCCTTATTTGATTTAACTGTTTCGCCTATGACTGCTGGAAAAGCGGATGCGGTAAAACAGGATTATAACGAGACATTGGTGGAGGGGACTTTGGTACAAGAAAGAGCCTTCTCTAAAATCGAAGTCACGGGACCTTTAAAAGACCGTACCTTAACGATCACTATTTACAATGTAAAAGGGGAAACACTCTGGACTAAAGAGATAAAATCAAACCAATTAAAATAATATGGAAGTAGTTTTAAACCGCTTAGATCAAGATTTTCACTTTGAGGCCAAAGGTTCCTCTCCTATTTCCGTGCACATCGATGCCGCGGAAGGAATCGGTGGACACAATGCCGGTGCTCGTCCCATGGAACTCTTATTAATGGGCCTAGGAGGTTGTACCGCTATCGATGTGATCTTAATCTTAAAGAAACAAAGACAAGTCGTAGACGACTTCCAAATCCGCGTGCAAGGGGATCGCGAAAAAATCGAGGGGACTGAGAAATCACCTTTTCATCAAATTAACATTCAATTTGAATTAAAGGGCCAAATAGATGGCAATAAAGCCCTCAAAGCCATCCAAATGTCCATGGACAAATATTGTTCTGCCACGGCTCAATTAGAACCTAGTGCCGCCATTACACATACCTTACTTTTAAACGGAGAAAAATTCGACGCCTAACATGCAAGCATATTTAGATTTACTGACTCATATCAAAGAAAACGGAACGTTTAAATCGGATCGAACCGGAACTGGAACAACTAGTGTGTTTGGTTATCAAATGCGATTCAATCTAGAAGACGGCTTCCCCTTAGTTACCACGAAGAAAACCCACTTAAAATCCATCATTTATGAATTATTATGGTTCTTAAAAGGGGAAACAAATATTGGGTATTTAACTGAAAATAATGTGCGCATTTGGGATGAATGGGCTGATGAAAACGGGGATTTAGGTCCTGTATATGGAAAACAATGGAGAAGTTGGGAAGGGGCTAATGGGGTTGTTATTGACCAAATAAAAGAAGCCGTTCAAACCCTAAAAACGAATCCCGATTCACGTCGCATCATTGTGAGCGCTTGGAACGTGGCAGACTTGCCTAAAATGGCTTTAATGCCTTGCCATGCCTTCTTTCAGTTCTATGTAGCGGATGGAAAGCTATCCTGTCAGTTATATCAACGCTCTGCCGATGTATTCTTAGGTGTACCCTTTAATATCGCCTCTTATGCCCTATTAACTATGATGATCGCTCAGGTATGCGATTTAGGCTTGGGTGATTTTGTTTGGACCGGTGGAGATACCCACCTATACAGCAATCACATGGAACAAGTTGAAT
>CAIVPV010000244.1 GCA_903907915.1 uncultured Cytophagaceae bacterium | reverse complement strand
TGGATTTCCTTTTTCCATGAGGGATTCGAGATGAAGTCTGCGAAGGCTTGGATTTGGCCTGTTGTACGACCTCTTTCTCCGGTAATTCTAGCCTCAGGGAGGTTTGATTCTGCGCAGGCGCTTTGGATTAATTCATCACCTAATGCCATTATTTCGCGCGAAATAGCTTGTAGAAACATAGCACGATCTGAATCAGAAATGCGGCGATAAATAGGGAAGGCCGCTTTTGCGGCTGCTACTGCTGAGTCGATTTCTGCAATCGAGGCGTCTTTATACTTCATTAGGCAACAGTTTGAATAAGGGTTCCAATAGGTTCAATCGTGATGTGGATACTATCTCCAGATTGTAGGGTAAAAGGTGGGTCAGGGACTATGCAAGTACCCGTCATCAAATAGACTCCTGATGGAAAGGACATTTCGCGGGTTAAATAATCGACTAATTCGGCGTGTGAACGCTTCATTTGGGAGATTTCGGTGTCCCCTTTAAATATGCTTTGTCCATTTCTGGAAATTTCCATCGCGATGATTGTGCTGGGAGCTAAGGGTTTTTCCGTTACTAATAGGCAAGGTCCGAGGCCGGCAGCGGCATCATAAACTTTGGCCTGAGGTAAATAGAGTGGATTTTCGCCTTCGATATCCCGAGAACTCATATCGTTACCGATGCTATAGCCGGCTAATTCGCCGTGCTTATTGACAAATAGTGTCAATTCCGGTTCTGGTACATTCCAAAGTGAATCCTTTCTAATCCGCACCTTTCCACCTGAACCTACCGCACGCAAACGATTGCCCTTGTAAAATATCTCCGGACGGACAGCATCGTAGACTTTGTCATAAAAAGTGTCACCACCGGATTCTTTAGATTCTTCCATCCGTGCCACTTTGCTGCGCAAATAGGTCACGCCAGCCGCCCAAATTTCTTGTGAATCGATAGGGCAGAGGGTATTTTCTATTTTGGCCTGAATACCATTCAAAAGATGCATCGAGCAAACTTCAAATAGATTCTTTTGATTAATAAAATCATCCCAGTTTCCTGGGACCAAGCAAACCAGCCCTTGCTGATCTTGCAATTGAATCCCTGAGGAGGTTAAATAAATTTTAATGCTGTTCATAGGTTATTTAAAGAGGCATCTATCTCTGCTGCGTGGCGAGATGGATAGGTCAATTCATAGGTACAAAGATTATCAATTACTTGATTTACTATTTGAATCGGATGTTTTTTACAAATTTTCATCACTTCATTCATTTGTGCATAGGAAAATTCGATGCTGCGAAGTGACATAGGTTCTTTCTCATAAATCTCCGCCTGCGTTAAAGCGTCAATCGCCCCTTCTTTATAGGCATGTATTAATCCAGGAACTCCCAGTAAAGTGCCACCAAAATACCGAACCACTGCCACTAGTACATAATGCACTTGATGGGATAAAATCGTATTTAAAATGGGTTTTCCTGCACTTCCAGCAGGCTCGCCGTCATCATTTGATCGAGCTTCCTCCGGTGTGAAACCTAATCGATAAGCATAGCAAATGTGCCTAGCCTTCGGGTGCGCTTCTTTTAGAGATGTTAAATTGCTTTTTATTTCTTCCAAATCTTTCACCGGATATGCCCAACTGATGAATTTACTTCCTTTATCTTTGTAAAGTCCTTCAGCAGGTTTCGCGATGGTGAGATAGGAGTCGGGTATCGATGACATGAGGATAAATTTAAGCTAAGCCATGCACAATAACTATTATTTTCTACGGATTTTATCGAGTCATTTACGGCAGATATTGATGTATGCGCGCTTAAAACAGTGTTTTTCTCAAGATAAAGATGAATTGGTTTTGGGTTTTGAACGCCAAAACGGGGATGATTTCTACATTAAATGCTCCCTAGGACCTCAGTTCTCTAGTCTTCAGTTTCCAGAATCTTTCCATCGAGCAGGCCGAAATTCTATCGATCTTTTCTCAGATTTGCTATTAGCCGAAGTACAGGAAGTGGAGATGTACGAGAATGAACGAGCTTTTGGGATTCATTTCTTAGGTAATTATGTGCTGGTTTTTAAGTTATTTGGAAATAGAGCTAATCTGATTTTATACCGCGATGGGGAATATGATTCTCAGTTCCAAAAGCGCCTTAAAAAGGACGATGAGCTTATATTAGGCTCGATTTCTCGAACGATTGACCAAAGTTTTGAGGCCTTTCAAGCGGCCGATGGAGAGTATTTCCCATTATTTCCGACGCTCGGTAAAGAAGGTCAGGCTTGGCTTGCGCTTCAAGGATTTGAGCAATTGAACTTACAAGATCGTTGGGCATTATTCCAAAAGATGCTTTCTATTTTAGAAGAGGGGTCTTTTTATGTGGTGTCCACTCCAAAAGGTATTGGATTTACGTTATTTCCTCCTTCTTCTGATCCTCTTTTCCACTCGAAAGATCCCATCGCCGCATTGAACCAATTTTACCTATTGCATTATTCGGTAGGGGAGTTCACGCGGGAGAAGAAACTGATTCAGGATGGCTTAGAACGAAATTTAGTTAAATCCTTGTTGTATTTGCAAGAATTGGAGAAACAGAAGGTGATACGGGAGACCAATGTGCCTTTTGAAGAGATTGGAAACATTTTGATGGCTTATTTGCATTTGATCCCTTCTGGTGAGTCGAAAGTGACTTTGGAAGACTTCTACCGAAATCAGCCTATTACGATTAAATTAAATTCCACCTTAAGTCCGGCGGCGAATGCGGAGAATTACTACCGTAAAGCGAAGAATTTCTCTAAAGAACTCGCCCACTGGGAAGAAAACATTGCCCGTAAACAACAAGAAATAACTGATCTACAAGCGAAAATAACGGCCTTGGAATTAGTGGAAACGCGCAAAGGGCTAAAGCCTTATTTGCAAATTACTGCGGCAAAGAATGCAACAGAGGAATTGCCATTTAAGCAGTTTGAGGTGGAAGGATGGGCTATTTGGGTAGGAAAAAATGCCAAAAACAATGATCTCCTCACCCTGAAATACGCGAAGAAACAAGATATCTGGTTGCATGCTAGAGACGTCTCTGGTTCTCACGTAATTATTCGAAATCCACAAAACCGAACGGTTCCCGCCTTCGTTATTGAAAAGGCGGCCAGTTTAGCAGCATATTTCTCTAAAAGACAGACAGAATCCCTTTGTCCAGTCATAGTTACCTCTAAAAAATTCGTTCGTAAAACGAAGGATTTACTTCCCGGAATGGTCATCGTAGATCGCGAAGAAGAGGTAGTTTTAGTGAAACCTGAGCTTTGGGATTAGCACAATTCCGATAAAAATCTTAATTTAGACAATTAAAGACCAAAAATTAACTACAAAACTCTATGCAATCAAACGGTTTACAAACACTCGATTACCTCGTTTTCCTATTTTATTTCGTGGTAGTAGCTGGTTACGGCTATTGGATTTACAACAAGAAAAAATCTGAATTATCTGATTCAAATGACTTCTTTTTAGCCGAAGGTTCTTTAACCTGGTGGGCAATCGGAGCCTCATTGATCGCATCAAATATCTCTGCAGAGCAATTTATTGGTATGTCAGGTAATGGTTTCAGACTCGGTTTAGCCATCGCTACTTATGAATGGATGGCTGCAGCCACCTTATTAATCGTAGCGATTTTCTTCATGCCTATTTATTTGAAGAACAAAATCTTCACGATGCCCCAATTCTTATCTCAACGTTATTCTCCTACCGTTAGCTTAATCATGGCTGTTTTCTGGTTAATGCTATATGTGGCAGTGAATTTGACCTCTATTTTGTACTTAGGAGCCCTTGCGATTACTACCATTTCTGGAATTGACATGCAACTTTGTATGATCGGAATGTCTGTTTTTGCGGTACTAATTACCTTGGGTGGTATGAAAGTGATTGGATATACAGATGTGATTCAAGTATTCTTTTTGATCTTAGGAGGTCTTGCTACCACCTATTTAGCTTTACAAATGGTTTCAGATCATTTCGGTGGTGAAGGAATGATGAGCGGTATGAGTCATTTATTAACCAAAGCGCCGGAGCATTTCCACATGATTCTAAATAAAGACAATGCGAATTATCCCTCTCTTCCAGGTTTGACGGTGTTAATCGGTGGAATGTGGATCATTAACTTGAACTATTGGGGTTGTAATCAATACATCACGCAGCGCGCTTTAGGAGCGGATCTTCCTACAGCACGTAAGGGTATTTTATTTGCGGCATTCTTAAAATTATTAATGCCTATCATCGTGGTTTTACCTGGTATCGCTGCGTATTTATTGCACAAGGATGGCATGTTCCAACAAGAGATGTTGAAAGATGGCGTGATCAATCAAGATAGCGCTTATCCAGTATTGTTGAACTTATTGCCAGCTGGTTTAAAAGGTCTTTCTTTCGCGGCTTTAACAGCAGCAGTGGTTGCTTCTATGGCGGGTAAAGCGAATTCGATTTCAACGATCTTCACTTTGGATATTTACAAAAAATACTTGAATACGAATGCTACAGAGAAACAATTAGTTTCGGTGGGTCGTATCGCGATTATAGGTGCGATGGTTTTAGCGATTGTCATTGCTCCATTTATGGGTATTGACAAAAAAGGGGGGTTTGAATTCATTCAAGAATATACAGGTTATGTTTCTCCAGGTATCTTTGCCTTGTTTACATTAGGCTTTTTCTGGAAGAGAACGACTTCGAATGCGGCTTTATTTGCCTTAATCGGAGGTGTTTCGTTCTCTATTTTAACCAAATATATTCCTACTTGGACGGGCGTAAATGATTGCCTATTCTACACGGCCTTTTTAGATGGCGACGTGTACATGATTCCATTTATGGACCGCATGGGCTGGGTTTTCATCTTCTGCGTAGTTTCGATGGTGATTATTACCTTAGCTGATCCGGCGAGCAAGAATAACCCGAAAGGTTTAGAGATTGATGCCAAAATGTTCAAACTCGAGCCGTCCTTCATTTTTGGAATGGTCGTGGTGGTGATGGCTATTGTGGCATTGTATACTTATTTTTGGTAATTTTTTCTGGTAAGCGTTTTAAAATTGTGCTATGCAATAATTTTGTAAACGCTTACCATAAAAAATTCTGTGGACTCATTGACTTCTAAAACTTAAAGCAAAAAGCATAAAGCACAAAGAATAAAGTATGAATCCCCTTTGGGGATGACTTTAGAATTGTTTTTAATTGACTAAGCTGCGAAGCAGCGACTAAGACGAAGTCGACTAAGTCACAAAGTGACGACTAAGCTGCGCAGCAGCGACTACATCAACAAACCATGCTCATCAAACTACTCAAAAATAGATCTGATATTGGTGCGGGTACGCGGGGATCAGATATGGGTATTGATGCCTTAGAAATTGCAGCAATAAACCAAGAGGATGATTTTTTTCATCGACACCTTTTTGAGGATATCCCTACTCATAACGAAACTATCTATCAGAAGAATACCAATAGCTTTGCTAAACGGATTGACCATGTGTTACAGCAATGCGAACGTGTTTGTGCTTATGTTTCAAAGAATTTAGAAAACCAGTATTTCCCTATTGTTTTATCTGGTGACCATTCCTCGGCTCTTGGGGTAATTAGTGGTATAAAGAAAGCTCATCCGGACAAAAAACTAGGTGTCATTTGGATCGATGCTCACGCAGATTTACACTCACCTTATACATCACCCTCTGGAAATATTCATGGAATGCCCTTAGCGGCAGCCATGCATTTAGATAATTTAGACTGTAGCGTAAATCAAGTTTCAACTGAAACAGTGGATTCATGGCACGAATTGAAAAATATTGGTATACAAGGGCCAAAATTATTGCCTAATCATTTGGTATATTTTGGTTTACGTGATTTTGAATTTGCAGAGGAATCCTTAATCAATCACTTAGGTATCATGCATTTCAAAGTAGAGGAAATGAGAAATTTAGGATTTGTAAATTGCCTCCATAAAGCTATTCGTCAACTAGAATCAACGGATATTATTTTCGTTTCTTTTGACGTAGATTCCCTAGATTGCGATCAAATATCCTATGGAACCGGAACTCCTGTTAAATCAGGATTTAGTTCAGCAGAAGTTTCTACACTTCTTGAGATGGTTATTTCGACAGGGAAAGTAATTTGCCTAGAAGTAGCTGAAATTAATCCACTTCTAGACAATATGGGAAACAAAATGGCCGAAACGGCTTTTGGTATTTTAGCCAAATTAGAGAAGCGAATAACGCAGTAGACGGTATGCAATGTTCAAAGAGCAAAGTTCAAAGTTCAAAGAATGCCTTTTAAACATTTCACATACTATCGCCGTAGGCGATCCCACCTTTGAACTTTGCTCTTTGAACTTTGAGATTTGATTTCTGAAGCCTATAAGGCTCCAGAAATAATCGCTTCCACCACCCCTGGATCCAGCAACGTCGACGTATCCCCTAAGCTACCAAATTCACCCTCAGCCACTTTGCGAAGAATGCGACGCATGATTTTGCCAGATCTAGTTTTAGGTAGGCCCGTCACAAATTGAATCTTATCCGGTTTTGCAATGGGTCCTATGACGCGGGTAACGGTGGCCAAAATGTCTTTACGCATTAGGCTGTCATTCTCCGGCAAATGCTCGCAGATGACATAGGCATAGATTCCTTGTCCTTTTATATCGTGAGGGAAACCAACCACGGCCGATTCTACGACTCCAGTGTGCATATTGATGGCATTTTCCACTTCTGCCGTTCCAATGCGGTGACCCGAGATATTCATTACATCGTCTACACGTCCTGTAATTCGGTAATATCCATCCTCGTCTCTCATGCAGCCATCCCCTGTAAAATATAATCCAGGATAGGTAGCAAAATAGGTAGATTTACAACGATCATGGTCACCATAGGTGGTCCGGATGATTCCAGGCCACGGGAATTTGATGCAAAGATTTCCGTTAACGCCATTTCCTTCAATTTCCTTGCCGTTTTCATCCACTAAGATGGGTTGAACACCAGGTAATGGTAATGTAGCGTAGGCGGGCTTTAATGGTGTAATTCCAGCGATGGGTGAAATCATGTGCCCCCCAGTTTCTGTTTGCCACCAAGTATCGACGATGGGGCAATTGCCATGGCCTACTTTGTCATTATACCAATGCCAAGCTTCTTCATTTAATGGCTCGCCCACAGATCCTAAAACGCGTAAGGAGCTTAGGTCTTTGTTTGTGACAAACTCATTTCCCATACCCATAAGTGACCTGATGGCTGTGGGTGCCGTGTAGAATATATTAACTTGGTGTCTTTTTATGATGTCCCAAAAACGTCCCGCATCTGGATAAGTAGGTACTCCCTCGAAAAGTACGGAAATGGCTCCATTGAGAAGTGGGCCATAAACTAAATAGGAGTGACCGGTAATCCAACCAATATCAGCGGTGCAGAAATAGACTTCACCTGGATTATATTGGAAAACATTTTCAAAGGTATAAGCGGTGTAAACCATATATCCACCACAGGTATGAACGACGCCTTTTGGCTTTCCTGTTGACCCTGAAGTATATAAAATAAATAAGGGATCTTCAGAATTCATGATGGCTGGTTCGCAAGCGTCAGCAGCTTCACTTTCTGCTTCATCCCACCAGATGTCTCTCCCGTCTAGCATCGAAACCGGGGTATTGGTACGACGTTTCACGATTACTTTCTCAACTGATGGGCAAAGCGCGATGGCATCATCCACCGTTTCCTTCATCGGTATCATTTTGTTTCCTCTAACGGCTCCATCCGTCGTTAGGATCACTTTGCAGGCTGAATCATTGATTCTATCGGAGATAGATTGTGCTGAAAATCCGCCAAAAACAACCGAGTGAATGGCTCCAATTCGCGCACAAGCTAAAACAGCGATGGCTAATTCAGGGATCATGGGCATGTAAATGCATACGCGGTCCCCTTTTTGGACGCCTTGAGATTTCAAGACATTGGATATTTTGCAAACCCGTGCATGCAGTTCACGGTAGGTCAAAGTGATGGCTGCATCACCAGGTTCATTAGGCTCGTAAATAATCGCTGCTTGATCTGGAATCGAGCTTAAATGACGATCTAGGCAATTTGTTGTGATATTTAATTGACCATCTTCAAACCATTTGACCGAATAGTCATTAAAATCCCAATCCAATACTTTAGTGAAAGGCTTAGACCATTCAAATTCATTCGCGATGCTAGCCCAAAATTTTTCAGGCTCCTGCACGCTTAATTCATACGTTTTTTGGTAATCTACTAGGTCCTTAATTCTCATAATTTATATTTTATCAAATTCTCCCTGAAAGGCATAATAGCCAAAAAGGCTCATCCCAATCGAAATTAAGGGAGCCAAAACAAAGGTGTAAATAATGGCAGGAACTAGGTCATTTCCCCCTTTTGCCCATAAAGGAACCGCTTGAAAATAGATCAAATAAATGCCGGCACCGATTCCTAAACCGATCCATACTATCCCCAAAATACGTTTTATTAGGTTCATAATGAT
Organism: uncultured Cytophagaceae bacterium; assembly: GCA_903907915.1. Classification (GTDB taxonomy): domain Bacteria; phylum Bacteroidota; class Bacteroidia; order Cytophagales; family Spirosomataceae; genus Aquirufa. The sequence continues at coordinate 18,065 of CAIVPV010000244.1, read as the reverse complement.
GCTTTTTTATCTGATTTGATGTATATAATTCCGATCACTACGCAGACGCTAATGAGGGCGATTGGGTAGTTTAATCCTTCTAAATAGGGTTTTTCTAAGGTTCCAGCTGCATTTGCATTAGAAACCAGAAAAGTAGCAATTGCGGGCATTAATCCGCCAAAAACGCCATTGCCAATATGATAGGGAAGGGACATCGACGTATAGCGAATTTTAGTAGGAAACATTTCTACTAAAAAGGCTGCTATAGGTCCATACGCCATGGTTACGAAAGAAATAAGACAGAAAACGTAGCCTATCAAAGTCCATTGATCGGTCTTATTTATTTTAATTGTGATTTTAGACTCCGTTTTATCCGTTGAAACTTCCGTAATGACATTCTTGTACGAACTCCCATCTGTAAATTCTTTAGACACCGTAGTTGTTTTACCGCTAAGAATCATCTTTTCAGAACCAGGAACCACTGTTTTATGGGTAATATCCACTGTTTTGTACATTTGGTCAAAAATGGGACGATAAGAAAAAATAGCGATAATCATTCCCGCCATCATAATTCCTTTGCGACCTATTTTGTCTGATAAGGCACCAAAAATTACAAATAAAGGGGTTCCTAATAAAAGTCCTATGACTAATATCATATTTGTCTGAATATCATCCAGATTACAGATTTTTAAAAGGAAAGTCTGTGCATAAAATTGCCCGGTATACCAAACTAATCCTTGTCCCATCGTAGCTCCAAACAAGGCTAAAAGGACATATTTTAGATTTAATTTATTGCCAAAAGATTCTTTTAACGGGTTTTTGCTAATTTTTCCTTCCATTTTAGCCTGCTCAAACATGGGCGATTCCTCCATATTTTTGCGAATTAGAAGTGAAACTAACACCATAATGATCGATACTAAAAAAGGAATTCTCCAGCCATAATCATCGAATGCTTCCTTGCTTAATGAGGCTCTGGTCAGCATTATAACCGCTAATGAAATGACTAAACCTAATGTAGCGGTTGTTTGAATCCAAGAGGTGAAAAATCCCCGTCTTTCTGGCGGTGCATGTTCGGCTACATAGGTAGCGGCGCCGCCATATTCTCCGCCCAAGGCTAGACCTTGTAATAAGCGTAATGTGAGGACTAAAATGGGCGCCCAGGCACCTATCGTTGCATAAGAGGGGATCAAACCGATGGCAAAAGTGGCACCGCCCATCAGCATCAGTGTCACCATAAAGGTGTATTTTCGACCAATTAAATCACCCAATCGCCCAAATACTAAGGCACCGAAAGGGCGAACCACAAAACCTGCAGCAAACGTAGCAAGGGTATTTAAAAAGGCGGCAGTTGGATTATCTGTTGGAAAAAATTTGGTCGATAAAACAGTGGCTAAGCTCCCGAAAATATAGAAATCGTACCACTCAATTAAAGTACCCACTGACGACGCACTAATGATATAGGCGAGGCTTTGTTTTTTGGTTTGCATTATTTTAAATAGGTTTTAACAAATCTAAAATTTTCTCCTTAATTCTGCTAAATTTGGCCTAAATATCTTGTCTATGTTCAACGAAACGCAACGTTTTACCCAGTGGTGGTTATGGCTAATTTTAATTGGCTCTTGGGGTTCTTTACTGTATGCTTTAGCGACAGCACCACCTCAATCTACCATCTCTTCTATCATATCCTATGGTTTAGGATTGTTATTGCCGCTTTTGTTTTGGCAAATGAAATTAACTACTCGAATCGAAGCTGAAGGCATTTATGTGCGTTTTACCCCGTTCCATTTAAAGGAGAAATTTTATGCATGGGATTCTATTTCAGCTTGTTACGTTCGGGACTACAGTCCATTGAGGGAATATGGTGGCTGGGGTATCAAATACAGCTTTAAAGGGAATGGGCTTGTTTATAATGTGGCCGGAAGCGTAGGCTTACAATTGAATTTTAAGGACGGCGAACCGGTATTAATCGGGACCCAAAAAGGGGAGGAGATCAAGCAGCTTTTAGTCGAGATGGGACGTTTAATCGAATCTGTTAAATAAAAGGCGTATCTTTGCGCCACATTATGAGGATGTTTGTTATTATTTCATTGCTCATAACACATCTTTATACAGTAATATGTCATTCGAATCATTGCACCTCATTGAGCCTATTTTAAAGGCGCTCAAAGAAGAGGGTTATAGTAATCCAACCCCTATTCAAGCTCAATCTATCCCTATCGTCCTTCGTGGTACTGATTTATTAGGTTGTGCCCAAACAGGAACTGGTAAAACAGCAGCTTTTACGCTGCCCATCATTCAACTTTTAGAGGAGAATAAATCCTTCCAAAAAAACAAGAAAGTTCGTGCCCTAATCGTTACGCCTACGCGTGAATTAGCGATTCAGATAGGCGAAAGTTTCCGTGCGTATGCGCGTCATACGGACTTGAAATATGCGGTTATTTTTGGAGGAGTAGGCCAAAGTCCCCAAGTTTCTGCCATCCGTAGCGGTGCAGACGTGGTGATTGCGACGCCAGGACGTCTTTTGGACCTAATGAACCAACGTTTATTATCCATCGCAGACGTAGAATACTTCGTTTTAGATGAAGCGGACCGTATGTTAGATATGGGTTTCATCCACGACGTGAAGAAATTACTAGCTGCTCTGCCACACAAACGCCAGTCGCTTTTCTTCTCGGCTACGATGCCCCCGGAAATCGTCAAATTATCTGCAAGTATCTTGCGTAATCCAGCTTCCGTATCTGTTACCCCCGTTTCTTCCACAGTCGAAATCATCAATCAATCCGTTTATTTCGTTGATAAAGGCAACAAGAATGATCTTTTATTAGACATTTTGCAGGACACAGCGATTAAAACGGCTTTAGTCTTTACCCGTACAAAACACGGCGCAGACAAAGTGGTGAAGGTATTATTAAAAGCGAGTATTAAGGCCGAAGCGATTCATGGTAATAAGTCCCAAAACGCCCGCCAAAGCGCCCTTAAAAACTTCAAAGCTCAAACCACTCGCGTACTTGTCGCAACCGACATCGCCGCTCGTGGAATTGATATAGATGAATTAGAATACGTGATCAACTTCGAATTATCGAACATCGCCGAAACCTATGTACACAGAATCGGTCGTACAGGCCGTGCTGGAGCTAAAGGTGCCGCGATTTCCTTCTGTGATATCGAGGAGAAAGCCTATTTGAAAGACATTGAGAAATTAATCGGGAAAAAGATTCCAGTCGTGGAAGCGCATAAATATCCCATGCGGGTATTACATGTCGAAAAAGCGGCAAAAAAACCTCAAGGTCCACCACGTAATGGCGGAGCTCGTACGGGGGCGCCAGCCTCTGCTTCGAATGAGGCAAAGCCTGCTCGCTCTTTTGATAAAGCGAGTGCTGGTCGTAAATGGTATGGTAAGAAAAATACCTATTAATCTTTGAAGCTATCTAAAAAAATATTGCTCGTCATCGTAGGTCCCACGGCAGTCGGAAAGACTGCGCTTTGTGTTGATTTAGCAAAGCACCTACAGACGGACATTATTTCGGCTGATTCACGTCAATTTTATCGCGAACTTTCTATTGGAACTGCTAAGCCATCTGCAGAAGAGCAGGGAGGGGTAAAACATCATTTTATTGATTCTCATTCCGTGGAGGAGTATTTTTCTCCAGGGGATTTCGAACGTGAATCGACAAAGCTATTAAACACCTTGTTTAAAAAGAAGGATATTGTCATCGCCACAGGAGGTTCAGGATTGTATATAAAAGCTTTAATGGAAGGTTTGGATGAAATGCCAGAGGCAGATTTAGTCTTGCGTGAAAACCTGAATGCCCGCCTTAAAACAGACGGCTTATGGTCTTTATTTTCTGAACTGAAGACTTTAGATCCTGATTATGCAGCTAAGGTAGATTCCAAAAATCCACAACGCGTAATTCGTGCTCTTGAAGTTTGTTTGTCTACAGGAAAGCCTTACTCAGAATTTCGTTTGGCTACAAAACCCGAAAGACCTTTTCAAGTCATCAAGATTTGTTTAGAACGCCCTCGCGAAGAATTATATGCTCGGATTGATCAGCGAATGGATCAAATGTTAGCCGAAGGATTGATGGCGGAAGCGAAGGTTTTTGAGGATAAGCAACATTTATATGCGTTAAAAACCCTAGGCTATAAGGAAATTTACGGTTTTCTTCGGGGTGAATACGATGAAGCGGAAATGATTCGTTTGTTAAAGCGAAATAACCGACATTATGCGAAGAAGCAAATGACTTGGTTTAGAAACCAAGATGAGTTTAGCTATTTGCATCCTTCGAATGCCTTTGTGGAAATTTTAAAAAGATTAGAGGCTTAAATAAGCTTCCAATCCGCCTTCGAGGTGATCGATATTGGTGAAACCTTTGGCCTTCATCAGACGCAAGGCAATCAGACTCTGCGATCCAGTATAGCAGATAATCACCCAGCTTTTTTCCTTTGAAATTTCATCCATTTTCTCCAAAAGAGAATCCAATGGAACGTGAAAACCTCCTAGACTTAATTCATCCCATTCCCTGGGAGTCCTTATATCTAGGAGGTTTAATTGATTTAATTCTTGCTTGAATTGCGTCGCAATCATGTTAATAACCCGCTGCTTGCCACGCCATCATGCCGCCTAACACATTGCGCACATTTGCGTAGCCTTCCGCTGTCAAATAGTCTTTCGCACGACCAGAACGAGCTCCTGAGCGGCAATGAATCAAAATTTCTTCATTTTTCAAATGAGCAATTTCACCCAAACGATCAGGCAATTCACCTAAAGGAATTAATATAGCTCCGATATTGAATTCATCAAACTCATATTCTTCGCGCACATCAAACAGATGCAAAGCTTCGCCCTTATCCATTCGCTCTTTTAATTCTTCGATTGTAATATCCATATTATTGATTATTTCCGTCACCTACCACCCAAACATCAATCGCATCTCCCGGATGAATACTCGTTCCATCACAAGTCGCACAGGTTTGTTTGAATACAGTTCCTGCTTCTAAATCACTATTGGCCTCATAGGTTACACGGCCTAATTTTAAATTCATCCCCGCTAAAATAATAGAGACCTCATCGATAGGTTGTCCGATCAAATCCGGTAATTCAATTTCCGCATCGGCCGTTCCATTTCCGATATATAAATCGACCTCGGTTCCCTTAGGTATACTATTCCCAGCCATTATTTTACGTCCCAAAGCCTGCATGTCAATCACCTCTTTCAATCGTGGATCATTAACCTGATGCACAATCCCTTTTTTCAATCCCGCAATGATCAATTGCTGTTCTGCACTTCTCACCGAAAGCCCTATTAGGTTAGGCATGGAGATTGTAGGGGGAGTTTCAGAATTTATGGTAATATAAATTTTACGACCTGATTTAACCAAAGCATTAGGCAATGGATACTGTGACAAAATAGTCAAAGGGGGCTTATTAGCTACAAAAGTGCAGTCTGAGATCTCGTATTCGAGGTTGTTAGCGTCAACAGATTCTTCCATCTTATCCATTGTCATACCTTTTAAATTAGGTACTTTAATAGTTTCCCCATGGTGAGTACTCCAAGGTAAATAGACGAAAAAGAAACCAAAAAATAGCACTAAAAACAGCGTCACCAGAATAGCTACGTGTAGGTAAAAGTCCTTTTTTGATTTAGTTGAAATGATTGCCATGGAGGGTATAATCTATTTTAGTGCAAGATAATAAGAAAAGAGTTGAATATTAAATCCGAAATTGTGCTTCGCAATAATTTCTTGTATTTAATATTCAACTCTTTTTCTAAATGTACCTTAATCTTTACTCTTTACTCTCTAATCTAAAAATCCTCCGGACTCATTCCCTTCGGACTAGCGACTAGCGACTAGTGACTAATACTTAAAAACCTTATCCCCCGCCATAACCTCTTGCGTTTTCTCGTCAAAAGTAACGCGTTGTCCCGTGCGATATGCCGCATTTGACATGATAGTTGCGATAGAGTGTTGGTATCCAGCCTCGATAGGAGCATTAGGAGTTTTGCGAGAACGAACGCATTCCATCCAGTTTTTCACGTGGTTGAAAGTTAAAATATCTCCACCTGTATCTGCATCCGTGGCGACTTTTGCTCCTTCGATTTTCATTGTTGGTAATAAGTTCGCTTGAAGGCCCATTGCTTTTGCTTCGCGCTCACGAAGTCCTCCGTTTGGAGAAATTGTGTTCGTGTCTAAGTTTAATTCACCGCCGTTTGAGTAGTAAATTTCTTTTGTACCACCAGCTGAATTCGAGAAGCGGGAGGTGAATTGAACCTGGAATCCCTTAGTTCCTTTGCCATAATCCATTACCACTGTCATCGTATCGGCATTAACACGACCGTCATTCCATTGGTAGATTCCACCATTAGCTACGACTGAATTTGGGTGAGAAAGACCTGAGAACCAGTGAACGGTATCGATTTGGTGCGACATCCATTGTCCAGCAATTCCAGAAGAATAAGGCCAAAACAAGCGGTATTCTAAATATTTACGAGGATCAAATTTGTCCGCTGGGCGGTTCATTAAGAAGCGCTTCCAGTCAATATCAGTTTCTTTTAAAATGCTTGTTAATTCGGGGCGTCTCCAGCGACCTGGTTGATTCACGTTCCACATTAATTCTACCATTTTAATATCGCCGAATTTACCCGATTTAATGAATTCGTCGGCAGCCCAATAGTTCTCGCCTGAACGACGTTGTGAACCGATTTGAACCACTTTTCCGGAATCTTTCACCGCCTTTAAAACAGCGCGGTTATCTTCCATTGTTTCGGCTAATGGCTTTTCTGTATAGGTATCGCAACCTGCTTTTACTGCCTCGATGGTGTGTAAAGCGTGTTGGAAATCAGCTGTAGAAATGAAAACAGCATCGATTCCTTTAGCAGCATACAACTCGTCATTGTTTCTGTAAGTTTGGATTGGTCCACCTAATTCTTTCTCTAAATAGGCTTTTCCTTCATCTCTACGGCGATTCCATAAATCCGAAAGTGCGACCATTTCAAAATTCATTTGTTTCGCTAAAGCCTTGAATGGCGGCACATGTGATGCGCGGTGGCGATCTGAAAAACCGACACAAGCTACACGTACGCGGTCATTAGCACCTAGAATCTTGCTATAAGATTTTGGACTAAATGCTAAAGTTCCTAGGGAAGCTAAAGCACCTTTGTGGATAAATTCTCTTCTTTCCATTGTTTGGTTTAGTTAATTTCTCTGATTTTGATGTTTTTGTAGAATACGGAATCTCCGTGCTCTTGAAATAAGATAGCGCCTGAATCTTGTGCTCCAAAACCATCCCATACTTTATGCTTGCTGTGAGCGACTAATACTTTGAAAATATTACTCTTACGCTCGTATTCAATTACTTTGAAGCCGTTTAACCAGTGTTGAACGATGTTGTTTGGATAAACAATGATTCGTCCTTGATTCCATTCGCCTATTTTTTTCTGGAAACGACCATCGATTTTATTCGAAGGTATAATGTCATATAAACTCGCTAAGGTTCTGTTGCCTACCGTTCCTAATTTTGCATCCGGGTGTTTTGCGTCATCTAACACTTGGTATTCTAAACCGATAGCTGACATGCCTGAATTATAGGATTCGTTGACGAAATACTTTACACCCGAATTTGCACCTTCCGTTAATTTAAAATCAAAGGTTAATTCGAAAGCACCGAATTTGTCATTCGTTAGAATATCGCCTCCATTTCCTGATTCTTTTCCACCTGAACTATTTACGTGAAGTGTTCCGTCTTCCACTGTCCAAACAGAGGGAGGAGCTGTTGTCTTAAATGCAGAACGGAAGCCTGTTAAGTCTTTTCCGTTAAACAATAAGCGGAATCCTTGCGCATTCTCCTGTGGAGAAATAGTGTTTAACATATAATTGTCTACGACTACTTTGTTGTCCAAAGGACGTGCTTGCATATCTTTCCCCGTTTGGATTCGGATGTTTTTCCACATCACCTGCATTCCCGGTTTCATGTCTGCATAAATCGCATGCACTTGGAAGGCAATGAAACCTTTGGCCGTCATATCATCGACTAAATAGGATACAGGAACCTCGTTTATCCAAGTGCGAATCGTAGTTCCGATTGCCTCGACGCGATAATGGTTCCAAACATCCCCTAATTTAAAGGCTTTCTTCGCCTCTGGTTTTAGTTCGTTTTGGGCTAACCAACCACGTCTTGATTCATCATAAATTCCACCTGACCATCCTCTAGCAGAGGGATCGATTTCTGCTTGGTAACCATGCACACGACCATTTTGGTATTCAGGAATAGACAGGCTTCTGAATTGAACGCCTGAATTCATTTTATTATCCACTTTTACATCGAATTCAAGGATAAAATCGCCGTATTCTTGTTCGGTGGCCATAAAGGAATTAGGTGTGTTCGCTACGGTAGTTCCTACCATTACGCCGTCTTTTACTTCATATTTGGCTTGCCCATTCAATTGCTTGAACCCTTTGAAGGTTTTTCCATCGAAAAGGCTGGTCCATTTTTGAGTCTGCGCCTGTAGTGATCCCATCACTAAAAACAAGCTCAAAAAAGGTATAATCAATTTTTTCATAGTTTATTTTGTTTTATTAACAAGGCTTATATCTTCGAAATTTACTCAATTATCTTAAAATAATTTACTTTCTGTAGGGTGGATAATCAGGTCAGGAAAATAGTGCTAGGGGGGAAGTATATTTACTAAGTATTCTATTAAATTTGTAGATTAAATTGAAGATTATGCAAAAACAGACCAAAGCCATTCGCATTCAAGCTGAAAGATCTCAAAACAGAGAGCACTCGGTTCCCTTATACCTTACCTCCAGCTTTACATTTGAAGATGCGGAACAGGGTAGAGCGATTTTTGCTGAGGAGCAAGCAGGTAATATCTATTCTCGTTATATGAATCCCAATGTGGATGAATTCGTGGCGAAGATGAATATGCTGGAAAATGCTGAGGATGGAATCGCTTTTTCAACCGGAATGGCAGCTATTTTCGCTTCCATGGCGGGTTTATTAAAATCGGGTGATCACATCGTCGCTTCGAATGCTTTATTTGGTTCTTGTATTCAGATTTTGACCAAAATTACCTCGAAATGGGGTATCGAATGCACTTTCGTGCCCGGTGCAGATATAAACGCTTGGAAAGAGGCGATAAAACCCAATACGAAATTTTTATTCTGTGAATCCCCGTCTAATCCTGGTTTAGAGCTAATAGACTTAAAAGAATTAGCAGCATTAAAAGAAGGCAAAGATTTAATTCTAGCGGTGGACAACTGTTTTGCAACGCCCATTTTACAAACTCCAATGGATTTAGGGGCAGATTTAGTGATTCACTCAGCGACTAAATACATCGATGGTCAAGGCCGTGTTTTAGGGGGCGTTATCTGTGGCAAAAAGGTTTATATCGATGAAATTCGTTTCTTTGCGCGCCATACGGGGCCATCCATGTCGCCATTTAATGCGTGGGTATTATCTAAAAGTTTGGAATTATTAGACTTAAGAATGCAGAAGCATTCTGAAAATGCGATGGCATTAGCGGAAGCTTTGGAAGGACATAAAGCCTTAAATCAAGTCAAATATCCTTTTTTAAAATCTCATCCACAATATGATTTAGCGAAACGTCAAATGAAGTACGGCGGAGGTATTCTAACCATCGATATTAAAGGAGGATTTGACAAGGTAAACGAATTCAGTAAATTATTGAAAATAGCTTCCATTTCTCCCAATTTAGGCGATTCTAGAACTATTATTACGCATCCAGCTTCAACAACTCATGCTAAAATATCTGCTGAGGATAAAGTGGCTTTAGGTATTACAGCAGGATTAGTTCGTGTAGCGGTGGGTTTAGAGTCGATCGAAGACTTAAAAGCTGATTTCATTCAAGCCCTTAATCAGATTAGCTAATGTGGATCGCGCTGATCGTTTGTTTGCTTTTGTTGACTGTAAATGTCGTGATTGGCGTTTATGTGGAGCGAAAGCTATCTGCTTTTATGCAGGATCGATTAGGGCCAATGGACGTAGGTAAATGGGGTTTATTGCAGGTTTTTGCGGATCTGTTGAAGCTATTCCAAAAAGAAGATATAGTTCCTGCAAACGCCCAAAAGCGCTTGTTTCTTTTAGCTCCCTGGATTATTTTCTTATCCATTTTTGGGGCATTTGCAGTCATTCCCCTCAGTTCAGGCACTTTTTTGCAGGGTAGTCAAACTGAAATGGGAATCATGCTCCTCATGGGTATTGTTTCCTTAGATAGTTTAGGGATTTTGCTTGCCGGCTGGTCCTCTAATAATAAGTATTCCCTTTTAGGAGCCATTCGTTCCGCCGCCCAATTAGTTTCCTACGAAATTCCTTTAGGTTTAACGATTTTATGTGTGGTGCTTATTTCCGGAAGTTTAAATTTACAGGACATCTCGTTGCAGCAAGGGATATTTACTTCAGAAACTCAATATCTATTCGGATTAAAAAGCCTAGGTATTGATGTGACACAGGCCGGTGGTTTCTTAAGCTGGAATGTAGTTCGAATGCCTTTATTCTTTTTCTTATTTATCATTTATTTCATCGCCTCTTTAGCAGAAGCTAATCGGGCTCCTTTTGATATACCGGAAGCTGAATCAGAGTTAGTCGGTGGATTTCATACCGAGTATGCTGGAATGCGCTGGGCGCTTTTATTCCTGTCGGAATATGGCATGATGCTTTTAGTGAGTGTTTTAGGAGTTATTTTGTTCTGGGGATCCTGGTATTCTCCTTTTCCTAATATCGGCACTCTTCGCCTAGCGGATTGGACGAATGGAGAACCTGGGACTATTTATGCAACTGTTATGGGCTTTATTTGGATTATGATCAAATCTTATTTGTTGATTGCTCTCCAAATGTGGGTTCGTTGGACACTTCCTAGACTTCGTGTAGATCAACTCATGTATTTGTGCTGGAAGGTGCTGACCCCCTTTGCCCTGATTTTCGTCGCATTATCTGCTCTTTGGTCGCTACTTATGTAAGGAATCTCCTTAAATTTTTGTTTATTTACAGAATTGCGTCTGTTAACCTATATTCTATGATCAAACTCTTACCCAGAGTCCTTTGCCTTGGACTTTTATTTGTCCTTTCGCAAAAAAGTATTGCACAAACCACATCCCTGCCATCTGTTTTTGGAAAAGTAATCGATGCCTCTACTGGTGAGCCCTTAAAAGGAGCAGATATTTCTGTGGATTTCAAAAAATCAGGGGTTACAACTGATTCTTTGGGCCAGTATAAAGTTTATTTGCCTTATGGCGAATGGGTCTTGAAGGTGAGTTATGTAGGCTATAATCCGTACCGTACGAAAATCTATATTAAAGCGAATACCGAATTAAATGTGGAGTTAAATAATGTAACGAAGCAATTAGAAGAAGTAATCGTGTCGAGTGCAGCGACAAAACGTGATATTCAGACACCTTCATTAGGGGTCACCGTTTTAAGTTTGAAAGGAATCAAGAAATTACCTACTATGATGGGGGAGGTCGACGTGATTCGTAGTTTACAATCTCTTCCTGGTGTTTCCTCCGTAGGAGAGGGCGCGAATGGTTTGAATATTCGGGGTTCTAATGTAGACCAAAACCTAATCTACATTGATGATACACCTATTTTTAACCCAACGCACATGTTCGGTTTGTTTTCTGTTTTTGCATCTGATGCCATTCGAGATTTAGAATTATATAAAGGGGGTGTTCCGTCCCGTTTTGGAGGTCGTACTGCCTCGGTTTTGGACATTAAGATGATCGAACCGAATACGGATAAATTTAAAATGCAAGGTGGAATTGGCTTAGTTTCAAACCGGGTGATGGCCGAAATTCCGATTATTAAAGAAAAATTATCCATTTTAGTCGCAGGTCGTTTATCGGTGAATGACTTTATGTTTAAATGGTTTGCGCCTGATTATTTAAAAAACTTGCGTGCGAATTTCTCTGATATTGCGACGAAAATTTATTACCGTCCTAACACGAAGAATACCATTTCAATTTCCACTTATTTAAGTCACGATTATTACAGAGTGGACTCTTTGTTCAGTATTGAGAACGTTGTAGCTAAGCAAACATCCTTTAATTATGGGCACTCTAATGCAGCGATTCATTGGAACCATTATTTCTCTCCTAAATTAAACATGATGGTGAGTGGATCTTTAACTGATTATTCGACTAAAACTTTTGCCCCAGATACGGTCAACACCATTGACCTCAAAAGCTCTATTCTATACCGTAATATGACGGCAAGCTTTGATTATCAGCCACGGGAGAATCATAAGATGAATTTTGGTGTAACAGGTACGCGTTATGATATTGACCCCGGTAATTTGAATGAGGGAGTTGTTTCTAGAGTGGCTACCGTTAAATTACCCTTAGAGCAATCCTATGAATTAGGCATATTTGCCGATGATGAGTGGACCCTTAGTCCGAAATTTACCGTGCAAGCTGGTTTGCGTTATTCTCAATATTACCGGATGGGTGCTGGGACCATTAATGAATATGTGCCAGGCCAAGTACCTTCTTTAAATTCCATCGTTAAAAAGACGACTTACGGTGATGGAGAAGTGATGGCTTCTTATGGTGGATTTGAACCGCGCTTAACTATGAAGTATTCATTAGCTGAGAATACCACCATGAAATTTGGTTATAATCGTCAACAGCAATTCTTCCAATTATTATCAAATAATACAACGCCTTTACCTACCTCGCGATGGAAAACAGCCGATACATTTATCAAACCTCAGCAAAGTGATTTCCTTTCCTTAGGCTTGTTTAAAACCTTTAATGAAAATGTGTATGAGGCTTCAGTAGAAACTTATTACCGTGACGTTAGAAATACGTTGGACTTCGTTTCTGGAGCTAATTTACAATTGAATCCGAATATTGAAACCCAATTAATTACCGGTAAAAGCAAGGCTTATGGTATGGAATTAATGGTTCAAAAGAAAAAAGGGGAAGTGTCTGGATGGGTTTCTTATACCTATGCTCGGGCCTTTAACCAAATGATTGGAGATTATCCAGAAGTACAAGCAATTAATGGGGGAGATTGGTTTGCTACTAATTATGATAAACCGCATACCTTTAATATGATGCTGAATATTCAGCCTACTACGCACCATAGTTTCTCGTTTACTTTTGCTTATAACACGGGTCGTCCTTTCTCCTCTCCTTCTGGATCGTATGAGATTGGTGGTAAGAAATTCCCGGTATTTGCCGAAAGAAACAATGACCGAATTCGGGATTACCATCGCTTAGATTTTTCTTGGACGATTAATAATCCTTCGATGCGTAAACAACGCTGGGAAGGAAGTTGGGTATTTACGATCTATAATTTATATGGTCGCCAAAATCCCTACTCCGTCTTCTTTAAGTCAACTAAGAATGGTTTGAGAGCTTATGAATTAAGTGTATTCGCCTCTCCATTTATCTCCCTTACCTATAATTTCAAATTCTTGTAATATGTCTTTATCTCTTAAAAATATAAGTTTTTACGTGTTACTCATTGGAATAGTGACTTGGGCTTGTGTAAATCCGATTAAGGATTTTGTGCAAATTGATGCCACATCGTTCACGACCATTGAAGCTGATATTTCGGACGACACGCAATTAAGTAAAATTCGTTTGACAAGTTCGTCGAATCGTTTGATCTCACAATTATCTCTGCCAATATCAAAGGCAGTGGTGTACGTGACGGATCAAAATGGTACAAAAACAAGCTTTACGGAAGGAATTCCATTAGGCACTTATTTTCCTCCAGCAGGATTTAAAGGAGTGGTGGGTTCGACTTATAAGTTGTATGTGAAGATGTTAACAGGTCAAACGTATGAAAGTACTGCGGAGACCATGAAAGCGGTGCCAGAAATTGAAAATGCCATTAGCCGATTTGAAACTTTTGATCAATATTCTAAAGTGGATGTGCGGCGTGCTGGATTTACTGTGTATTTAGATTTCAAGGATATGCCTACCGAAGGCGATTTTTACCTTTGGAATTGGAAGCATTATGAGCGATTGAGCTTTTGTGCCACTTGTACAGATGGGGGTAAATTCGATTTTAAGAAATTAGATTGCGTACAACCTAAATTCCCAACAGATGTTATTTTAAATTACATGTGCGATGGAAATTGTTGGGAAATATCTTCAAATAATGATTTGAATGTTTTCTCTGATGTTTTAACGAATGGTCAAAGAGTAGTAGGGCGTCAGGTTGCCCGTATTCCATTCGACAACTGGACTCCTTATTATTTCCGATTAGAGCAACGTTCGATTACGAAAAATGCCTTTGCCTTTTATCAATCATTAATCTCGCAAATACAATCATCGGGATCTTTGTTTGATGTGCCAGCTGAAACGCGTTTTAGTTTAAATATCAAATCAGTAACTACTCCATCAGAACGCGTTTTGGGGATCTTTAATGTATTCTCTGTGCGTAAAAAAATCTTTATTATCGATCGCCGAAAGAATATTCCTCCTGGGGAAGAGCCTATCATTTCGATTATCCCTGGTGATACCTATGCTTGTCCTCCAGGATCTGTGGGATGTCAGGACAAAGCGCCTTGTATCGAATCGACAAATAGAACAAAAATTACGCCGGAAGGTTGGGTATTCTAGTTTTTTAGGCAGTAATTTGTGCTTTAATTAGAACTATGATCGGTGTTTTATTAGTGAATCTGGGAACTCCAGATGATCCAGGTACCCCAAGTGTACGTAAGTATTTACGGGAGTTTTTAATGGATGGTCGTGTCATCGACATTCCTTATCCATTTCGGTACCTGTTAGTCAATGGAATTATCGCTCCGTTTAGAGCACCTCAATCTGCGAAGATTTATAAAGAACTTTGGGAAGAGCGTGGATCTCCATTAAAATTCTATGGTGAAGATGTCTGCGCGTCCCTGCAATCGACCTTAGGCGATGCCTACCTGGTTCGTTTGGCCATGCGCTACCAAACTCCAGATTTAAAAACGGCTTTAGCAGAAATGAAAGCGGCGAATTTAAAGAAGTTAATCGTCATCCCTTTCTTTCCTCAATACGCATCTGCTACCACGGGTTCTATTTACGAACGCGTGATGGAACTAATGTCGGATTGGCAAATTATGCCTTCCCTATCGCTTGTGAGCTATTTTTACCAGCATCCGATTTTTGCCAAATACTTCGCTGACAAAGCAGCAAATTATCAAAAAGACGTCGACTTCGATTACTATTTATTCTCCTATCATGGAGTTCCAGAACGCCATATCCGAAAAGGGGATATGACTAAGAATACCTGTGTTTTTGGTGCTTGTTGCGAGACGATTACGGAGAAAAATCACGGTTGCTATCGCGCTCAATGCCACGAAACGACTCGTTTAATAGCGAAAGAGATGGGATTGAAACCAGGAACCTTTGGTACCGCATTTCAAAGCCGTTTAGGCCGCGATCCTTGGTTACA
The DNA here is from genome assembly GCA_903907915.1 of uncultured Cytophagaceae bacterium. Classification (GTDB taxonomy): domain Bacteria; phylum Bacteroidota; class Bacteroidia; order Cytophagales; family Spirosomataceae; genus Aquirufa. The sequence continues at coordinate 2,680 of CAIVPV010000244.1, read as the reverse complement.
ACCCTATACGGATGAAACCATTAAAAAGCTCGTAAAAGAGGGCAAAAAGAAGATTTTAGCCTTCTCTCCAGCCTTTGTGGCAGATTGTTTAGAAACCACCATCGAAGTGGGTGAGGAATACAAAGAATTATTCGAAGAAGCAGGCGGTGAGCACTGGCAATTAGTCGAAAGTTTGAATAATTCACCAGAATGGGTCGCTCTTTTAGAAGACCTCGTTAAGAAATCATAAAATGATATCATTAATCCTAACTATCGTTTTTTCAGTTTTATTGCTGGTGAATTTTCGTGCTCATGCAAAATTTAACATAGATACACGAATTGCTATTTTATTGAATTATCCGGTCTGTTTTTTGACCGGCTACTTTCACCAAATGAATGCCATTCCCTTTCATTGGCCATCTACTGGCTATTCTATGGGAATTATTGGAATTGGAATTGGTTTTGTAATCACATTTCTTTTGTCAGGATATTCTACCGTGAAAAATGGAATGGCACCTACTTCCTTGGCAAATAATATTTCCTTAGTAATACCTGTTATGGTGAATCTCTTTATTTGGAAAACAGGAGGGGATGTTTCCATTCAGATTATTGCAGGGCTCTTATTATCCTTTGCTGCCATTTATTTCTGTAGCCCATCTGTTTCGGGATCCTTACAGAAACCAGTTATTTGGGCTTTGGTGGCAGTTTTTATCGCCTATGGCATAACCAATACGGCATTTAATTACTTAAATGCGGCGATTGTTCAACAAGTAGGAGGTAGTATTTCTTTCACGTTGATGCTATTATTGGGTTCGATGGCAACGTCTGCTTTAGTTCTGGCGTATTGGACGTTTACTGGTGGAGTGACTTGGTCATTACGTTCTGTTTTAGCCGCTATTCCTTTAGGCTTACCTAATTTCTTTTCGTTTTATTTCTTGTTAAAGGCATTGGATGCCTATCAACAAAACGGAGCCGTAGTTCTAACTATTTATAACCTTGGTGTGATTCTTTTGAGTGCCGTAACGGCTTTGGTCTTCTTTAAGGAGAAATTGACGAACAAGCAGTGGGTAGGGATTGGGTTAGGGTGCCTAGGAATCGCGTTGATTATATTATAAATTTCAAAGTTCAAAGAGCAAATTTCAAAGTAGGAATTAAAAAAGGGAGCGCAGCTCCCTTTTTTAATCATTTTTGAAATGTTTCATGATTCGTTGCGCAGCAACATCCACCTTTATTCTTTGTGCTTTGTGCTTTGTTCTTTGAGTGTTTTATAATTGCTTCGCAATTATAAAACGTTAGCTGTTTGCTCTTTAATCTTCTCCAGCTCATCCTTCATATTAACGACTAATCGTTGGATGGTAGAATCATTCGCTTTCGAGCCAATGGTGTTTATTTCACGACCGATTTCTTGCGCCATGAAGTTTAGTTTCTTACCATTTCCTTCTTCTAATATTTCAATGAAATAATCAAGGTGGGTGGCAAGACGTACTTTTTCTTCGGAAATGTCGAATTTTTCGATGTAATAAACTACCTCTTGTTCGAAGCGGTTTTTATCGAAATCTTCTTTCAATCCAAGTTCTAAAAGTGCGTTGCGCATCCGTTCGCGGATGCCTGGCATGCGAATTTTGTCTTGTTCTAAGACTTGAGCTAGACCCGATTTAATGGAGGCGATGTATTCGCGGAATTTATCTTCTACGACCTTGCCTTCGCGTGCACGGAATTCTTTACACTCTTTTACCGCTTCTTGAACGGCCGAAAATACGACCTTCCATAAAGCTTCGATTTCGTCATCGTTTTCTTGTGAATGATCAGATGAATTTAGGCTAGGCATGGACATGGCTTGTAAATACAAGGCATTCTCGTCGATGTTTTGTACCCCTAATTCAGTTGCTAAACGTTTTAATTCTGTAAAATAGGTGGAGATCTGGTCCTGCGGTAAAATACTTTGCTCTACGTTCTCTGTGTTTTTTTGTAAGTGCAAATTCAATTCCATTTTACCCCGCTCTAGTTGTTGCGTTAGGTAATTACGTATATCGATTTCTTTTGCAGATAATGATTTAGGAACGCGGCAAAAAATATCCGTAAACTTCGAGTTTAGGCTTTTAACTTCGACACGGATTTGAAGGTCTTGGATTTCTTTTTGGGATTTTCCAAAGCCCGTCATGGAGTAGATCATATAGTTTCTTTTTTGGCCTTAGCCGCTTGATAAAAGGAGAATGCAATAAATAATAGCATTGCAATGGAAGCGCCTAAGTCGATTTTATTTCCTGTAATAACGGAAATAGGTGCAAATTTGAATTCGATCGTGTGTTTACCAGCTGGAATGGCTAGACCACGTAAGACGTAATCGGCTTGTACGTGATTTGTTTCTTTTCCGTCGATATAGGCTTTCCAGTCCTTATTTCCTCGGTAGTAAATTTCAGAGAATACAGCGAAACTAGGGTCTTTAGACTCGGAACTATAACTCAAATGATTGGGCTTGTACGAGGTTAAAATAATGCTTCCATCTGTTTTAAAGGAAGCTCCAGGAACGAAAGAGGCATCTTTTTGTTCTACTAACGCCACGCTGCGTGGATCAATTTTACCAATTCCGTTCAAGGCTTCATCAGCCGAAGGAACCACGTTTACAGAGGAAACAAACCAGGCATTTCCTAGTGCCCCTGGATTAACTTGTGGTGCTAATTGACCGGTTGAGTCTGGACTT
>CAIVPV010000243.1 GCA_903907915.1 uncultured Cytophagaceae bacterium | reverse complement strand
GGTTTTGGGGAGTAAATTAGCGAGCATCTTGTTTGCTGTTGCCTTATTAGCTTCAGGCCAAAATGCTACCTTAACCGGAACCCTAGCTGGCCAAATCGTCATGGAAGGATTCCTCGATTTACGGATTACTCCTTGGCTTCGTCGCCTTATTACTCGCTTGATCGCGATTATTCCTGCCTTTTTTATCACGTGGATTTACGGAGAATCGAAGATAGGGGAACTGCTAGTCTTTTCTCAAGTGATTTTGTCCATGCAATTGAGTTTTGCGGTGATTCCGCTCGTGCTCTTCACGGGGGATAAGCAGAAGATGGGAAAATTTGCTAATTCGGCACTTTTGCAGGGAATCGTTTGGGTAATTACCGCGATTATTCTAGGCCTGAATATGTATCTGCTGGGGCAGGTTTTAGGATTCCTCTAAACCAGGTGTCGTCAGCTAAGTAATCGATAGCTCTCCATTTAACAGCAAGTTTAGGTTCAGGAATTCCTTCTCCTATCGATTTTGGACTTCTGATTTTCCAAATTTCATCTACTAGCCCATCCGCAAATAATCGCTCCATAGTTTTGGCGCCGCCTTCTACGAGGATGGATTGAATTCCTAGGTTTAAAATTTCCGCTGCAGATTTTAAAACACGAGTCTCCCCTCCATCTGTCAATACTTTCGCATTCGCAGGAATTCTTCCCTGTGGATCTACTACAATTCGTATCGGATTTGCTCCTTTCACTAGTCGAGTCGTTAACGAAGGGTCATCGTTGATGATGGTTTGGACACCCACTAATATACCCAGGTGCTCTGCGCGCATTTGATGTACGCGAATAGTGGATAATTCAGTAGAAAGTTGAACCGGCACTCCTGCAAGACCTGCGATGAAACCATCAGCGGAGCAAGCGTATTTGAAGGTAATATAAGGTCTTTTTAGACGATGGAAGGTGAAGAAATGGCGGTTAATCCATTCGCCTTTCTCGGCTAGTAAGCCTATGTGGCAGGTGATGCCTGCGGCTTCTAATGCGGAGACTCCTTTACCCGCTACCAATGGATTGGGGTCTAGATTTGCGATATATACTTCTTTAATACCTGATTGAATGAGTAAATCAGCACAAGGTGGAGTTTTACCAAAGTGGGAACAAGGTTCAAGTGTGACAAAGGCGGACGCACCTTCGACTGATGAAGTGGCATTCGCAACAGCATTTACCTCTGCATGAGGACCGCCGTATTGTTGGTGATAACCTTCGCCTAAAATGCAATCATTCTTTACGATGACGCATCCGACGAGTGGATTAGGTGCAACGCGCCCTGTGCCCAGTAAGGCTAGGTCGAAAGCGCGTTGCATCCAAATCTCTTTATTCAGCATTAACTGTTTTGCGGTTACTCGATAAATAACTGTAAATCGCTGGAATAATGTACAAGGTCAAGGTAGTCGAGAATAACATACCACCTACAACGGCGATACCCATGGAAACCCTACTTTGGGAACCGGAACCTAATGCTAAAGCAATGGGTAAAATACCTAGAATCGTACAAAGAGAGGTCATAATAATAGGGCGGAAACGAGCTACAGCCGCTTCTTGAACTGCTTTGATTTTTTCAGATCCGGAATCTTTTCGTTGGTTCGCAAATTCTACTATCAAAATACCATTCTTCGTGACCAATCCGATGAGGACAATGATACCGATTTGGGAGAAAATGTTTAAGGTTTGGCTGAAGTCCCAAAGCGTTAATAAGGCACCTGCCACTGCTAAAGGAACGGTAAACAAGATGATAAATGGATCGATAAAGCTTTCGAATTGTGCCGAAAGGATTAAATAGATCAACAAAATTGCTAAAGCAAAGGCGAAAAGAAGGGAAGAGCTAGACTCTTTGAATTCCTTACTTTGGCCATCATACGCCGTAGAGAAAGATACGTCAAAAGTCTCTTTCGCTAATTTATCCATCTCATTTAGAGCTTCCCCTAACGTAACCCCTTTTGCCATCTGCGCGGTCACCGTAGCGGCTACGTAGCGGTTATAGCGGAAGAGCTGCGGTGGCGTACTTTGCTCCGTGATCTTCACCAGGTTATCCAGCTGTATCAAATCCCCGCGGTTGTTTTTCACGTAAAGAGATTTCAAATCGGAAACATCATTCCGCATCGGACGGTCGATTTGACCGATGATTTGGTATTGTTTTCCATCCATCACGAAATAGCCAAAACGTCTACCCGATAGACCTAATTGTAGGGTTGTAGCCACGTCTTGTATGGAAACGCCTAGGTTTTGGGCTTTATCACGGTTAATTTCTAGACGTAGTTCAGGCTTCGTAAATTTCAAGTTGACATCTGCCACCTCGAACTTCGAACTCTCCCGAACTTTGGCCATAAACAAGGGAATATTCTTCTTCAAACTCTCGAATGTCGACGCCTGAATGACAAAGGCAACCGGCAAACCACCTCCACCACGCTGACCAGTGGATAAAGTAGGCTCCTGAATCAAAGTCGCGCGCGCTCCCGTGAATTTCTTTAGCTTAGGTTGAATCGCATCCGCAATTTGTTGCTGCGTTCTACGGCCTTCCGGATCCGCTAAAATCACACGCATACTTCCCGTATTCGAACCTCCATTTCCAAAAGGAGGGGAGGTGATGGAGTAAACGGCATAACGCTCTTTGGCAGGAATTTCAGAGATTAAAAACTTCGCCATCTCATCCGTATAATTCAACATATACTCAAAAGTGGCGCCCTCTGGTGCTGTTGCGTTCACACGAAGACCACCTCTGTCTTCTAGAGGAGCTAATTCCGATGGTATTGCCTCGAATTTGAATAGGGCATAAATAATGCCAAACAAAGTGAACATAATCACCCAAGCCATCCAGCGAATTTTAATAAATGCAGCGAGAGAATCTTGGTAGCCTTTCGTTAAAGCAACAAAGAAAGGCTCAGTAACTGTATAGAACCAAGGTTTTGTATGACTTCCTTTCAATAAACGGGAACTCAACATCGGTGTCAAGGTTAAAGAAACGAAGGCAGAAATGATCACGGATCCCGCCACCACAATCCCGAACTCCCGGAATAAACGTCCCGTAATCCCTTGCAAGAAAATCACCGGTAAAAATACCGCTGCTAACGTAACCGTAGTTGAAATGACTGCAAAATAGATCTCTTTCGATCCTTCAATTGCAGCGTCCCAGGGACTTAGACCCTCCTCGATTTTGGTATAAATATTCTCTAAAACCACAATCGCGTCATCCACGACAAGTCCAATCGAAAGAACGATACCTAATAATGTCAATACGTTTACGGAGAAACCCGCTAAATACATAAAGAAGAATACTCCAATCAAGCTGACCGGAATGGCCGTCAAAGGAATAATCGTCGATCGCCAATCCCGCAAGAACAAGAAGATGATGATGGTTACCAATAAAATCGCCATAAAGATGGTTTCTTGGACCTCCTCGATCGATTTACGTACATATTTCGTATTATCGAAACCTTCTTTCATCTCCACATCTGCCGGCAAGGTCAAGCGAATTTGCTCCACTTTCTTGTGAATCGCATCTACGATTTCGATCTGATTCGAACCTGGTTGAGGAATTACCGCGATGGAAATCATCGGCTTTAAATCCCGCTTAAAGAAGGTCTTGTTGTTCTCTGGTGAAAGTTCAGCTCTTCCTACATCCGAGAATTTTACCGAACGGTCCCCTTCTTCTTTGATGATCAAATTATTGAAATCTTCCTCCGTGGTCATACGACCCTGGGTTCTCACGGTTAACTCGGTGTTAGCCCCTTCGATACTTCCAGAAGGTAACTCGATATTTTGTTTCGCAAGAGCAGAAACGATATCAGGTGCCGTTAAACGAAAGGAGGCCAAACGTTCCGGATCAATATGCAAACGCATCGCATATTTTTGCTCGCCCCATAATTGAACAGAACTAACTCCTGGGATGGTTTGGAATTTCTCCTTGATATTACGCGTCGCTAATTCATTTAATGAAAGAAGGTTACGCGTGGAAGAGAATACATTGATATTATAAATAGGACTTGCATCTGCGTCCGCTTTCGCCACAATGGGTGGATCCACGTCTTTAGGAAGCTGCCCCATCGAGCGAGATACCCGGTCACGTACATCGTTCGCCGCATCCTCGATATTTACCGACAAATCAAACTCAACGGTGATACTGGAACGTCCATCGCGGCTCGAGCTGGAGAGGGTACGAATACCAGCGATACCATTGATGGACTCCTCTAAAGGCTCCGTGATTTGTGATTCAATAATATCTGCATTTGCTCCAGTATAGGACGTTTGCACGTTTACTACTGGCGGATCTACGGATGGATATTCACGTACACCTAAATACGTGTATCCGATGACACCAAATACAATGATCGTGATGGACATCACAATCGCAAGTACCGGTCTTTTTATACTAATTTCTGAGAAAGATGCCATAGCTGGATTATTTTACGACTTCTTTGATTTCAATTTCGCCATCTGGTTTCACTTGAAGAATACCGTTCGTAATCAAGGTATCTCCGATCGCTAAACCATCTAAAATTTCTACGGTCTTTTCGCCGCGTGTTCCTAAAGTCACTTTAGTAGAAACAGATTTGCCGTTTTTCACTACATACACCTTACTGCCTCTCGCTTCAGGAATGACTGCCTCTGTCGGGATCAAAATCGCTGATCCTTTTGTTTTCAGTATCAAATTCACCTTCGCAAAGGCTCCAGGAACTAATTGATTACCTGGATTAGGAGCCTGTGCTCTAATTTGTAATGTACGTGTTTGAGGGTCAATTTTAGGATCAATCGCATACACACGACCTAAGAAAGTTTTATCCTCATTCTCCGTTTCGAACTCAATAGTACCTCCATTTTTTACTTGAGTGGCATATTTCGCCGGGATGGAGAATTCAATTTTCGCTGGATTCGTGTTCGTCAATGTAGCGATTTGTGTGCTTGGAGAAATATAGCTTCCCATACTCACATAGCGAAAACCAATTCTTCCCGCAAACGGTGCGCGCAAAGTGGTTTTTAAGATTTGTGCTTTCAAATCTTCAATGTCTGCCGAAATCGTATTGACCGAGTTTACAGCAATATCATATTCGCGTTGAGAAATCGCTTCTTTTTGAAGAAGGATCTTTTGGCGAGCTTCATTATCCTCAGCTAGCTTTTTATTGAAGCCAAGTTTGCGAAGACGAGCCTGCAAATCATCATCATTGATTCGTAAAAGAACAGTGCCTTTAGCAACTACATCCCCTTCTTGAATGTTCAATAGAATGATGCGACCAGCGATTTCAGAACGTATTTCTACTTCCTCATTGGGAAGAATAGAGCCAGTCGAACTGATCATATCATCTAAACGTGTGGATTTAACGACGGTAACAATCACCGCAGTCTTGCCGCCTTTTCCTCCGGGGCCCCCTTTTTCTTTACCTTTTTCCTTCGTCTCAGCGGGGAAAAAAGTCTTTTTGATTTTGGGATAAAATGCCAATCCTAAGATCAAGGCAATGGTTAGTATCGACAGTAATGTCTTTGTTGTTTTATTCATGGTAATAGGTTTACATACTAAGGTAATCAAATCTGTGAAAAGGCTTACCCTATCTTATAGGCTTAATTGGTTAAAGAATTAGAAATCCAGGGCATAAAGTGTTCATTTTCTATTTCGTTCATCACGAAATGACTCTGTGCGTTGCCAATATTTTTTATACTCGCTAGTTTGTGCAAAATGAATTCTCGGTATTCATCCATATCAGTGACAACTATTTTGAGGAGAAAATCGCTGTGTCCTGACACGCAATAGCATTCTGCTACCTCTTTTAAATTCATCACATCTTTTTCGAATTGATTCAAATATTCCGCAGCATGTTCTTTTAAGGAGATGTCACAAAAAACAGTCAATGTTTTACCTAGTTTAGCTGGGTTGATCATCGCGCGGTAGCCGGTAATCACGCCCTCCTTTTCCATTCGCTTAATTCGTTCATGGATAGGTGTTGCGCTCATTCCTAGTCTTAGAGCCATTTCTTTATTCGAAAGAAAGGCATCTTCGTGCAGAAATGCGAGGATCTTTTTATCGATGTCATCAATTTTTGCCATACTCTTATTTTCTCACGTTTTTTTCTAGGAGCAGGCCTAAGGAAACCATCCCTGCTAGCGTATCCACGCGCATCGATTGCTCCATTTGAATTTTATAGTTTCCTTTTCGAGGAAATTTCAATGCCGGATATACCAGAAATTTTTTCTCATAGATATCGCCAAAACCGGCGCCTTTCGGCTTCCCAGTCTTGGGATCATATAAAATAGCTTCAGCTAAGCCTTTTTGTATGGTTTTGCCTTTTGCATCTAAAATGCTGGGACTGATATACAAATTATAAAAGGGATAGGAATTGTTTTGTCGCACCACCACGTAAACCGCATAGCTACTTAAAGAATCGGGAATACTTACGTTAAAACTAATAGGTTGCTTTTGAATCCAACCCATTTCGTCAAAACTTGCCGTCTCATCTAAAGCAACTCCTGATTCACCACAAGCGGTAAGCAGGAGGCTTAGAACTAAGATTATTCCAATACTAGGCTTCAGGTGTGGTAGGCGCTGCACCATCTCTAGGAGGTCTTGGTTTAAACTTCTTTTTCTTCTTGAATGGTTTAGGTGTTGCCGTCGAACCATCTGCCTGAGGCGTGGTGCCCTCCGGTCTAGGTGGACGATTTTCACCTTCTGGACGTGGCCCGCGGTTTTCTCCCTCTGGACGCGGCGGTCTAGGTCCACGATCTGGGCGAGGCCCGCGGTTTTCACCTTCTGGACGCGGCCCGCGGTTTTCACCTTCTGGACGCGGCGGTCTAGGTCCACGATCTGGGCGAGGCCCACGATCTAGTCCTTCCGGACGAGGTCCGCGAGGGCCACGATCAGGACGCGGTCCACCGTCACGATTTCCACCAGGCTTGCGGTTATTGCGATTGCCTGATTTTATGCCGCCATATTTCTTATCCATCCGCTCTAAATCAGAGTTTAGCTCGGATAAAGTGGGTTTTTCCACCGTAGGAGCATCTGGATTTAGATCCTCAAACGACTCTGGAATAATGCCTTTCTTATTTAAGTCAACGATTTCAGCTACGCGATCGCAGCTTACGGGAATCCAAATGGCTTCTTCACCTACAATTCCGAACCACATCATTCGCTTGAAGATGTCTGTCTTTTGCAAGACGGCTTCCCCGCGCTTTGTCTTTAGTCGGCCTTCAATCGTTGGAATGCTTTTAAGGGCATCCATATACGTCTCTAATTCATAGTTCAAGCAGCATTTCAAGCGACCGCATTGGCCACTTAATTTGACTGGGTTGAGGGAAAGATTTTGGTAGCGTGCCGCTGAAGTGGTCACGTTTTTGAAATCAGATAGCCAGGTGGAACAGCATAATTCGCGTCCACAAACGCCGATTCCACCTAATCGACCTGCCTCTTGGCGTAATGAAATCTGCTTCATCTCGACCCGAATCTTAAATTCGGTCGCGAGTAATTTGATTAATTCACGGAAATCGACGCGGTCTTCGGAAGAATAATAGAAGATCGCTTTTGATCCATCGGATTGGAATTCCACATCCGATAATTTCATATTTATCTTAAGATCGTGAATGATTTGACGGCCACGGTACATGGTGGGTAAATCACGCGCCATCGATAGCTCGTGCTTTTCGATGTCTTTATC
>CAIVPV010000242.1 GCA_903907915.1 uncultured Cytophagaceae bacterium | reverse complement strand
TTCCAATAGTTTCTACCTCCAGGTGATCGGATAGAAATTGTTTGATGGCAACAATATCTGAGTCTTGAATGACGGCTGGTTTGTGTAGCCAGTAGACGAAGTTCACGACGCCTAGCGTTCTGCGGACTAGGCCACTTTGCTTTTCGAGGTCGATGTTTACGAAGACGTAGGAGCGGAAAAGGACTTCTTCGACCCACTTTTTGCGGTCGGACCATTGTTTTTTGCGCTTGGTGGTGGGACAATAGGCTTCGATGCCCAGGTCTTCTAGACGCAAGGAGACTTTCTTCTCCATTCGGGATTTCGTGTAAATTGCGTACCAGGCCATGCTTATAAACGGGCGTCAGCCAAGTCTTTTGAGAGGATAGATTTGATGTCAAAAATGACTCCGTTTTCTGCTTTCAATGAGGCGAAAGGAAGGTCAAGGAATTCGTTGTGAGCTACGGTCAAAACAATCGCCTGATAACTAGGGGCTAGTTTAGTGACTAGGTCGATGCCGTGCTCGTGTTTCACTTCGGCCGCGTTTGCCCAGGGGTCGTAGACGTCTACGTCCATGCCAAAGTCCACGAGTTCTTTGTAAATATCTACTACGCGAGAGTTGCGGATGTCGGGGCAGTTTTCTTTGAAGGTGATGCCGAGCATGAGGGTTTTGGCGCCGCCGATTTTTTGGCCTTTATTAATCAAGAGTTTGACTAATTTATTCGCTACGAAAATGCCCATGTTATCGTTCACGCGGCGACCCGAAAGGATTACCTGTGGATAATAACCGAGACTTTCGGACTTGTGCAATAAATAATAGGGGTCTACGCCGATGCAGTGGCCGCCCACTAGACCGGGTTTGAAATTCAAGAAATTCCACTTCGTTCCTGCGGCTTCTAATACCTCGGTGGTGTCGATGCCCATGCGGTCAAAAATCAAGGCCAATTCGTTTACAAACGAGATATTTACGTCGCGTTGCGCATTTTCGATGGCCTTGCTCGCTTCGGCTACTTTCATCGAAGGCGCTTTGTGGGTGCCTGCGGTGATGATGGAGCGGTAAAGTTGATCGACTTTTTCGGCAATTTCTGGAGTGGATCCGGAGGTTACTTTTTTGATTTTGGTCAACGTGTTAACCTTATCACCTGGGTTGATGCGCTCTGGCGAATAGCCGCAGAAGAAGTCTTCGTTGAATTTTAGTCCAGAGAATTTTTCCAAAACAGGAACGCAATCTTCCTCCGTACAACCCGGATAAACCGTGGATTCGTAAATGACTAAATCACCCTTTTTCAAGGCTTTTCCAATCATCTCCGATGCCTTCAACAGGGGACTTAAATCCGGCTTTTTGAAATGATCAATGGGGGTAGGTACGGTAACAATGAATGTATTGCAAGAATTTAAATCGGCAGCATTAGACGAAAAAGTCAAAGAAACCGACACTTTTAATTGCTCCGCGGTCACTTCCTGTGTGCGGTCAAAACCTGATTTCAATTCCGCAATGCGGCTAGTGTCAATATCAAATCCGAGTGTGGGGATTTTCTTGCCAAACTCTACCGCCAGCGGAAAACCCACATATCCTAAGCCAATAATGGCGATCCGTGTACTCATCTTATTTATTCGAGAATAATTTTACATCCGACAAAACCATATCTTTTACGAGCGCGGCTAAGTCGTATTTGAGGGTCCAGCCTAGTTTTTCTTTGGCCTTCGTAGGATCCCCTATCAATAATTCTACTTCCGTAGGGCGGAAATAGCGCGGATCAATGGCAATTACCTCTTGTCCGACCGGCACTTGATAAGCGGGATTCGAGCAAGAAACCACCGTTCCTTTTTCGTTAATTCCTTCGCCCGTAAAGGCCACTTCAATGCCTAATTCGGCGAAAGAAAGGCGAATAAACTCGCGCACGGTCGTCGTAACGCCGGTCGCAATGACGTAGTCTTCTGGTGTATCTTGTTGCAAAATCAACCACATCGCCTCGATGTAATCTTTCGCGTGGCCCCAGTCGCGTTTTGCGTCTAGGTTACCTAAGTGTATTTTTTGTTCTTGTCCTAAAGCGATTTGGGCAACTCCGCGGGTGATTTTACGCGTCACGAAAGTCTCGCCACGAAGGGGAGATTCGTGGTTAAACAGAATTCCGTTTACCGCAAACATGCCGTAGGCTTCGCGGTAATTCACCGTGATCCAGTAGCCGTATAACTTAGCAACAGCATATGGGGAGCGTGGATAGAATGGAGTTGTTTCTGATTGCGGAACTTCCTGTACAAGGCCGTAAAGTTCCGAAGTGGACGCTTGGTACACTTTGGTCTTTTTAACCAAACCAAGCAAGCGTATGGCCTCTAAAATGCGCAATGTTCCGATGCCGTCTACCTGCGCCGTATACTCTGGTTCGTCGAAGGAAACTTTCACGTGGGACATCGCCCCTAAATTGTATATTTCGTCCGGTTGAACTTCTTGAATGATACGAATGATATTCGTAGAATCACTTAAATCGCCGTAATGCAAGATGAAAGAGGCCGAATCTACGTGCGGATCTTGGTATAAATGATCAATGCGGTCGGTGTTAATCAAAGAGCTTCTGCGCTTGATTCCGTGCACGATATAGCCCTTATTTAAAAGAAATTCCGCTAAATAAGCGCCATCTTGTCCTGTTACGCCCGTAATGAGAGCTACCTTTTTTCCTGTCGACATACGATTCATTAAGAAATCAAAATTACGCAAAAAACGGGCCTAACGCAATTTATTCGTATAGGGCCAAAATCGCCGCCTCATGTTTCGCATAAATTGCCTTGCGCTTCAATTTCAGGGTCGGCGTGATTTCTCCGTCGCTCACCGTGAACAAACGCGGCAATAGAACGAATTTTTTCACTTGTTCGTATTTCGCCACCGAAGCCATCGTGTCCAACACCTCTTGGTCCATTTTTTGGATAACCTCCTTGTGTTTAATCAGCGCCTCTGGTCCTTTGGCCTGAATACCTTGCTGATCCGCCCACACTTGCAAAGCGTTAAATTCTGGTATAATCAGCGCCGAAGGGAATTTTTGGCTTTCGCCCACCACCATACATTGCTCGATGAAAGCAGATTCTTTCAATTTGTTCTCTACTAGTTGCGGCGCCACGTATTTTCCGCCAGACGTTTTGAATATCTCCTTCTTGCGATCCGTAATCTTCAGATATTTTCCGTCCACCATCGTTCCGATGTCGCCCGTGTGGAACCAGCCGTCTTTATCGATCGCTTCCGCAGTAGCCTCTGGATTTTTATAATACCCCACCATCACCGAATCCCCTTTCACACAAATTTCGCCGTCTTCCGCAATCTTTAATTCGATACAATCGATTAGGGATCCGACACAGCCTACTTTAAAGTCAACCGGTTTGACACGAGAGACCGAAATCACCGGAGAAGTCTCCGTTAATCCATAGCCTTCTGAAACCGGAATGCCGGCCGCCCAAAAAACACGCGACAAACGAGGTTGCAAAGCAGCGGAACCCGATGCAATCAAACGAACATTGCCGCCCAAAGCTTCTCTCCATTTGCTGAAAATAACTTTTCGGTAGAACGCTAATTTTATCGAATCCAATAAGCCTAATTTTTCCATCGGGTCGTATTTCAGACCAAATTCCAATGCACCGAAGAATAGCGTTCGCTTGATGCCGGTAAGCTCATTTCCTTTGGCCAAAATCTTATCATATACTTTCTCCAGTAAACGCGGAACCGAAGCAAACATCGCCGGTTTTACCTCCCTAATGTTATCAGCAATCGTCTCCATACTCTCCGCATAATAAACCGAAACGCCGTAATACATATACATATAAATGTCCGTGCGCTCATAAATGTGGCATAAAGGCAAGAAACTTAAAGCACGATCGTTTGGCAATAAATCAAAGAAATTACCTCTCACTAAAGACTTCACGTTACTCACAATATTGTGGTGCGTTAACATCACGCCCTTAGGTCGACCCGTCGTTCCAGATGTGTAAATCAAGGTTAATAAATCGCTAGGCTGTACTGCATCCATCAATGGCTTCAGTTTAGCCACATCTTTTCCCTCTCCTAGATCCTTCACCGCGGTCCAGCGGTCCACATCAGCCACCGGATCAAAGGTGTAAATTCCTTTTATTAATTTGTTCCCTTTAGAGGCCTCCTTCACTTTCAAATACAATTCCTCGTTTTCACAGAACACAAATTTCACCTCCGCGTCTCTAAAAATATAATCGTAATCTTCGATAGTGATCGTAGGATACATCGGTACGGTGACGCCACCAATGATTTGAACAGCAAAATCAACAAAATTCCAACCTGGGCGATTGCCAGAAATGATAGCTACTTTCTCGCCTGGCTTAATTTTAAGTTCAAGCAAACCTAATGCAAGAGTTTGAATCGTTTCCAAAGTTTCGTCTACCGAATACTTCTTCCATTCATCATTCCGTTTTAAGCAAAACAGGTCTTCTTTTTTAAAAGTTTTATAAGCCTCTAATAAATCAAATACGCGAGTGAATTGTTGATGAACCATAAAATGAAGGGTTTAGAGCTGGCAATTTAGTGAATTGTATTAAATATAGTTCTTTTTGCACCTAAATTACTTATCCACCATTTATCCACATTGCGTATACTGTTTTGATCTTTTTTTATCTCAATAAGTATTCATTAATCTTAAATATATCAAAAAAGCATTAAATCCCATTTTTCAGCTTTAAAACTTATCCACACATATAAATTAAAAAAAGAAAAGAATTTTTAAATCTCTTTTTTGTTTCTTCTTGTTGTTCTCTGTGGATAAGTGGATAACTCAAAATCGTGTTTGTAAGTCGTTGATATGACTACAATTTGAATAATCAAAAGGCATTGTGCTTGTGTGGATAAGTGTCTAACAACTTGTGGATAACCTTGGACTTATCCACATAAGGCCCAGGAGGCTAAAACTTATCCACAGTAGTAGGTAAAAATTGTGGATAGAATGTGGATAAAAATGGCACTTATCCACACACCTAAGGGGTGTTTATCCACAAGTCGGTTAATTGAAAATTGGCCTTTAATTTTATCCTTGTATCAAGGTAAAATATGGGCTCGGACTTCGTTTTTGTCTTGTAATTACCAATATCCCACTGCCCATTTTCGTTATTATCCACTATCGCCCTTAGCGTATAGATGCCAGGCTCTACGTTTTGGAAAGAACAAGGGCCGCTTGATTTTTGTTCGTAAGCCTTTTCTAGTTTATCGCCCCTTAAAAGCTGGTAAATATAATGTCCTGGCTTGCGAACGCCCCCTTCAATGGTTCCCGTTTCCTCGGGATCTAATCGCTTGATTACCTGCTTGTATTCGTTGGTAGAATCTGATTCTGGGCCTATGAAAGCAGTTTTGTCCAGAGACAAGGTAAACTTTTCTTGCGCCGGTAAGTAGGCGCTTTTAATTGTCAATATGTTTTGGAGCTTGTTCCAGCTAAAAGCGTCATCAGGGAAGGTTAAGTCATCCTCATTTTCGGTCAAAATGTGTACTTTTTTAGATACCCATTGTAAAACTGGTTTAGGGAAAATAATCAGAATAGAGTCTGTAGAAACGATATTGGAGCCTACTTTAGGAAAAATATCGAACCCCAGCGGAGTGTTGGCGGCCTTTTCCTTTTTGGCTAATTCTCTGAACTTTGCTTTCAGCTTTAAATGTATGGTTCGCCCTACAGAATCTGCTAAGTTGGCTTCGATTCTTAGCGTGTCCGTTTTATTTAGGTTGCCCGCATAAATACGAAGATTTCGATCGTTTTCGATCTGATACAAGGGTTTTTCCGCAGAAGAAAATGTTAAATCTGCCTGCTTAATTCCGCGCGAGAATTCATATAATATCGTTTTCGCGGTGGAAGTTGTTTTGCTTAATTTTAATACGTCCTGGTTCTGAAGCGCGATTTTAAAGTCGCGCGTTTCATTTTTACTCAGATCGATAAAGGGCTCTGTAATGAAGTCAACCGATTCTTTAGCAGAATTATAAATCAAATTATTGTTTCCGTCCTCAAAGGCCGCCATATAATATTTTCCAGCCGCCAAGTTTTCCAAAGCATATACCCCGGAGGTGTCAGTGCGAACGAAATAATACGGCTTTGCTTTGTCGATAGACAGGCTATCTGTGTAAGGATATAATCCCACCGTAATGTTGTCCGCCTTTTTATTTGTTTGTAAATGTTTCACGCGACCTTCAATTTTCAGTGAATCGATCCTATTCGATGTACTGAAAACGAGTTTAATATTCTTGCCTTTATTACGCTCTGCCACGTCTTCAATTGCATTTCTAAAATTGAAGGTATAAGTGGTATTGTCTTTAAGCGCGCTATCTAAAACGAGCGTTAAGCCAGTAGGGCGAATGCGTGTTTCATAATTAGCGATAGAAGGGGTGATCAATAATTCTTGATTCAAGCCCTTAACTGTAACATATTCGTTGAAATTTAATTCAATCTTTTTGCCTTTAAAATTCTTGCTTTTGTTAAGCGGAATAGAGGTAATTACGACGGGCGCTAGGGTATCCTTTTTACCGCCCGGAGGCGATGCCATTTGGGCGCAACTTTGTAGAAACACCAAGCTGATTCCAAGGCCAAGAAATATACACAAAAAGCTGATTTTCAAGTAATTACGCATTTTTTGCCGATGTCTTTTCGAATATATATAAGTTACTAGAATAATTTGATTTGCCCAGCATTGCCGATAGGTTAGAAATTAGACCAATAAAGAACGAATGAAGCAAGCGTTTATTTCCAGATTTGTATTCGTTACTCAACAAAGAAATATAAAAGCTATCAAAAATTAACCCGCGACTCCTTTTTAATGTAAATCCGTATTTCGCGGCTAAGGCCGAAATGGTTGCAGGCGTAAAGTGATAGATGTGTCGTGGAACATCGTACGCCGCCCAGTGTTCCTTGAAATAGTTTGCATCAAAACTGGCCGCGTTTGGCAGCGCTAATAAGAGTTTGCCATTCGGCGCTAGTCGATTTTTAAAGAATTCGAAATACGCGTCGATCTCGTAGACGTGTTCTAAAACATGCCATAAGGTAATGACTTGAAATTGTTTTTCTGGTTCAATTTCTTTCAAAGATGGCGCAATAGGAAGGCCTGTTAGTTTGGCGGCCCTAGCGGCCGTTTCTTGATCTAATTCAAGACCAGTAATGTTCCACCCTTTATCTTTAGCCGCTGCGAGAAAGTGGCCGTTTCCACATCCAATGTCAAGTAATTCTTTGGCCCCCTTTTTCTCCGACTCAATCCAATTTGTTTTCGACTGAAGCGTGAATTTGCGCACGGCATGGTAAAGTTTATTTACGATGCCCTCGTTTGTATCGCTGTGTGAAATATAGGCGCTAGCGCGGTAATAAGGACCAGCTTCGTTCGCTGCCGGACGCGGGTTAGTATAGATTAATTGACAAGAATCACACGTGACTATGTGGAACATTTCGTTCGATACCGTATAATCCTTCGCCTTCAATTTCAAGGTGGAATGCGGCGATCCGCAAACAGGACAGTTTTGTATATTTTCCATTAGCGCCCCATGAATAAAAGTAAGATGGAAACATCAGATGCTGACACCCCGGAGATGCGGCTCGCCTGTCCGATAGTCTGTGGTAATATGGCTTTCAATTTGATGCGGGATTCTGTTGATAGCGTTTTAATTCTATCGTAATCAAAACTCGCAGGAATCGACAAGTCTTCCATCGATTTCATTTTGTCTACCATTAAGCGCTCCTTCTCAATATAGCTTTCGTACTTCACTAATATTTCCACTTGTTCGCGTACTTCTTGAGAATAGTTTCTAACAAGGGGTTCGACGCTAGGGTGTGTGGCGATCCGATCAAATGATAAATCCGATCGTCTTAATAAATTCATGATGGGCGCCCCCTCTTTCAAGGTCGCGCTTCCCTCCTGCTCTAGCCATTCGTTAACTTCGCTTGGCTTTACTTTCGTGTTTTTTATTTCTTCTGTCAAAGCTGCTACCTGTGCCTTCTTCTCTTGAAATTTATTCCAACGTTTTTCTGTTGCCAAACCTAGCTGATATCCTTTCGCCGTTAGCCTTTCATCCGCATTGTCTTGTCTGAGCAGCGTTCTAAATTCTGCTCTAGAGGTGAACATGCGGTAGGGCTCGTCGGTTCCTTTATTAATTAAATCGTCGATCAATACACCGATGTAAGCATCCGAACGAGACAAGGTAAACGGATCTAATTCGTGTGTTTTTAGGTGGGCATTAATTCCTGCCATTAAGCCTTGACAAGCCGCTTCTTCGTAACCGGTAGTTCCGTTGATTTGGCCGGCAAAGAATAAGCCACTCACCCGCTTCGTCTCTAAGGTTGAAGTCAGCTGGGTAGGCGGGAAATAATCATATTCGATGGCATAGCCTGGACGGAACATCTTCGCTTTTTCAAATCCTGGGATTAAACGAATGGCTTCAAATTGTATGTCTTCTGGCAAGGAGGTAGAGAATCCATTCACGTAAATTTCTACCGTGCTCCAGCCTTCTGGTTCAACGAAAATTTGGTGAGAATCCTTGTCTGCAAAGCGGTTGATTTTGTCTTCTACGGATGGACAATAACGAGGGCCTAAACCTTTAATTCTTCCGGCAAACATCGGCGAGCGATCAAAGCCTTTACGTAATACTTCGTGTACTTTCGTGTTCGTGTGTGTGATCCAGCAAGAGCGCTGTTCGGTCAAGGGGGTTTCCGTTAGGTATGAAAAAGAGCTTGGATTTTCATCGCCTTTTTGTTCTTCCATCGCCGAGAAGTCTAGGCTTCTTCCGTCGACACGCGGCGGTGTTCCCGTCTTCATTCGTCCCGATTCGAAACCGAGACCAATGAGTTGTTCCGTTAACCCGATGGCCATCGGTTCGGCCATTCTTCCTCCACCAAAATTCTTCTCCCCTATATGGATCAATCCGTTTAAGAAAGTTCCATTCGTTAGTACGACTGTGCGCGCCTTGAATGTCATTCCCATGCGAGTGATGACTCCTTTTATTTCACCTTTTTCTACGATTAATTGCTGAA
Organism: uncultured Cytophagaceae bacterium; assembly: GCA_903907915.1. Classification (GTDB taxonomy): domain Bacteria; phylum Bacteroidota; class Bacteroidia; order Cytophagales; family Spirosomataceae; genus Aquirufa. Next base: position 3,204 of record CAIVPV010000242.1, on the reverse strand, counting down.
CGGAATCTTGCCAAAAATCAACATTCAAATTCCCTTCCAATGCATTTCTCCACTCTTCTGCGAATCGCATTCGATCGGATTGACAGCGGGGTGACCACATCGCTGGGCCTTTGGAACGATTCAACATTCTGAATTGAATCATCGTCTTATCTGAGATGATTCCTGACATTCCACCTAATGCATCAATTTCTCTTACGATCTGACCTTTTGCCACGCCACCCATCGCTGGGTTGCAGGACATTTGGGCAATCGTCTGCATATTCATGGTGATTAGCATAACTCGCGAACCCATCTGCGCTGCCGCATAAGCCGCCTCGCATCCTGCGTGTCCCGCACCCACCACAATTACATCATATGAATTTAGCATAGCTATGAATGTTTCACGTGAAACATTTTAGTATTGTTTAATGTAAAAATCTTCCTTCTCGGTCATTACTGCTTTATCCTCTATCTTCTTGTCCTTATAACCTAGCAGGTGTAATAATCCGTGTACCATAACGCGCTTTAGTTCTGTTTCTTTCGTCCCTAGCGTATCGCCATTTTCTTTTACTCGATCGATCGAAATAAAGATATCTCCTTCAATCCTTTCAGGGTCTTCGGAATTATCAAAAGTGACAATATCGGTTAGCGTATCGTGGTTCAAATATTCCTGGTTTATCTGTAATAAATAGTCGTCAGAACAGAACACATAGGTCAACTCGAGGATACGCTTTCCCTCTTGTTTAGCAACTTCGTTTAACCAAGCTTTGTGTTTTAACTTCTCTTTTAAGGAGAATGTTATGTCTTCTGTGCAAAAATGAACCATGTGCGCGCTATTAAACCGCGAATTTACGAAAAAGCATCCTCGAAATGCTCAATTTTAAAGGCTTGTGGATAAAAATTCACGGAAATGCTGTCAAAACGAATCTCTTGCCGCCATTTATGCTGGTATTGATAAGCGCAGGCGGCCCTGTTTAGCAGGCGAATTTTGTTTCGTGTAATCTTTTGTTCGGGATGTCCGTGGGTATTTCTACGCAAAGATTTGACCTCGAAGAAGATGAGAAGATCTCCTTTTCTTGCCACGATGTCAATCTCTGCTCGTTTGTATCGGTAGTTTCGCGCCTCGATGGTATAGGCGTTTTTAATCAAATAATCGACACTTATTTGTTCTCCTAATTTTCCCTGTATTATATGTTTTGCCATTATTGTATCTTTGTTTTAGGAAAGGTAGTCTCTCAGATTTACAGATGCTATCAGCCTATTGATAATGAATGATGCAGAACAAAGAAGTCCAATTTGTTGATTTAAAACTGATAGAATACAAGTCTGCTTGGGATCTCCAGGAGACTTTGTTAAATCGCATAGCGACGGTTAAATTAGCGAATCGTGGACTAGAAGATTCCTCGAAAAGCAGCACCACTAATTACCTTTTGTTCTGCGAGCACCCCCACGTATATACCTTAGGAAAGAGCGGAGACGAATCACATTTACTGTTACAAGAGTCGTTTTTGTCTACCATAGGCGCGACCTATTTTAAAACAAATCGCGGCGGTGATATTACCTACCATGGACCCGGGCAATTAGTGGGCTACCCCATTTTAGACTTAGAGAATTTCTACACAGATATTCACTTATATCTCCGGATGCTGGAAGAGGCGATCATCAAGACTTGCGAAGGTTTTGGCTTAATAGCTGGGCGCATTGAAGGGCTGACGGGTGTGTGGATAGACCCTTCTTCTGAAAAAGCGCGCAAGATCTGTGCATTAGGTGTAAAAGCATCTCGTTGGATTAGTATGCACGGCTTCGCATTGAATGTGAATACGGATTTAGCGTACTTCTCACACATCGTTCCTTGTGGAATAGCCACACGTGGAGTAACTTCATTGCAACAGGAATTGGGCCGAGAAATGGACATACAAGCGGTGTCTGACATCGTCATGGGGCATCTGGTTGACCTATTTAAAATGGAATTAGTGAATGTTTCACGTGAAACATTGAATGCATAAAGAATGGCACGTTCCACGTGGAACAAGTGCCAAATCAAAGAAATGGATACATTAAAAAACTTCAAGAACACCCTCTTCATAGACATCGAAACTTCGTCCGGAGTATCCGATTTTTCCCTTCTTTCGGATAAAATGAAAGAATTATGGGTAAAAAAGGCGAAGAATATGGTTAATCCAGCTAATATCAGCCTAGAGGAAATGTATTTTGAAAAGGCGCCATTGTATGCAGAATTTGGAAAGATAATTGTCGTGGGAATGGGCTTTTTGTTCGTCAACAAACAGGGCGAGATGGCCTTAAAAGTGAAGACGATCGCACACGCGGACGAGAAAACGCTTCTCAAGGAGTTCATCTCGTTTGTAAATAAGACCTATAAGTCGAGAGAATTAACCTTGGTGGCACATAATGGCAAGGAATTTGACTTCCCTTATTTGTGTAGACGGATGCTAATTAATGGGCTCGAGATTCCAAAATCCTTGCAATTACAGGGGAAGAAACCTTGGGAAATCATACACCAGGATACGATGGAGATGTGGAAATTTGGCGATAGAAGATCCTATTCTTCTCTGGAATTATTAGCAGAATTACTGGGTATTTCAGGGGCCAAAGCAGACCTTTCTGGAGACCAGGTGAATCGGGTTTTTTATAAAGAAAATGGATTAGCTAGGATCAACGAGTATTGCCTAGAAGATGTAATCGTAGTGGCGCAACTCTACCTTCGTTTTCACTTTTTAGATCTAGTTGCGCCGGAGAATATCGTAAAATTATAGGGTCTTTGCCGGGTTGCCGAACACGCGTTTACTTCCCGCTACATTCTCAATTACCACACTCCCTGCTCCTACCGTAGCGCCTTTTCCTACCTTCACACATCCCACGATAGTGGAGTGAATTCCGACATAAACATTGTTCTCAATGATGGCCTCCTTTCCTATCACAGAGCCCGCTCCTATGGACGCGTAATCTGCGATTTGTGCCCCTGTTTCTATGATGGCTCCGGAACCAATGATGACGTGATCACCTAGTTTTGTCTCGGGTAATATTTGGGCGCCGCTACCGATGAAAACTCCGTAGGCTAGGCTTTTAACGTCTGCGATATTAGCCGTCGGGTGGATGGCATTTACTGGTTTTACTTCGCGTTCCTCTAAGATCAATTCGATCATTTTCTTGCGCTCAGTTGGGTTTTCTAGGGCGACGAATACGCCACAGTTTTTACCAATTAAT
>CAIVPV010000241.1 GCA_903907915.1 uncultured Cytophagaceae bacterium | reverse complement strand
TGCATTATACCTTGACCTCTAGCGTAACCTCTGAGATAATTTAATTTCATCTTTTTTTCAGGACCAATGGAAAGCAAGGAGGACGAAGATGGTGCTGCTTTATGTTCTCACATTGCTGCTAAGATTTATTCTTTGCCTATTTTATTTGATAATATCCAAGATAACGATTCGAATCAAACGCGTTTTTTTATCATTTCTAAAGTAGAGAATTTAAAAAAGACAGAAAAGGATAAGACAAGTCTAGCTATTAAATTAAAGAATGATGATAAGCCTGGGGCATTACTTTCTCTGTTGCAAGACTTTGAGACGAGAGGAATCAACTTATTGAAAATTGAATCTAGACCCCAAAAAGATACCAATGAATTTAAGTTTTGGTTCTTTATTGATGTTGAAGGCAATAAATTAGATCAAAATATTCAAGAATTATTAGCTAAGAGAGAAGATGAATTAGTCTTCTTAGGAAGTTATATGAATTTATGCTAAATACATTCTAGCCCAAGCTAAATCAGCCGCGATTTGATTCTTCAGATCTTCGAAGGAATCAAATCGTTTCTCAGACCTTATTTTCTCAATAAATTGAATTTCAATTCTTTGGCCATATAATTCACCATCAAAATCTAATAGGTGAGTCTCAATATGAATTCCATCGTCTTTATTAAGCGTAGGACGATATCCCATATTTGTTAATCCAAAGAATAAACCTGCTTCAATTTTTACTTGGCATAAATACACCCCTAATTGGGGAATAAATTTGTTATCAGCTTTCAATGCCATGTTCGCTGTTGGAAATCCTATTTTTCTACCATTTTGATTTCCATGAACCACAATTCCCGAAACGGAAAAGGGGAGTCCAAGCATGGCATTGGCCTTTGTTATATCACCTTCTGATAGGTATTTTTTAATTTGAGACGAACTAACTATGACTTCGTTAACTTTAGCCACATCAATAGCAATTGTTTCTAACACATCTCCAAAATGCTCATTTATAAAAGAGATTGATCCTTCTCTGTTTTTACCAAAATGGTTGTCGTAACCTAAAACTACTTTTTCAGCTTTAAGTCGACCAATTAAAAGTTCTTGAATGAAATTCTTTGCTGGTAATTCTACGATATAAGCATCAAAAGGAATTATGACGAGATAGTCGATACCTTGATTTTCGATTGCGTCAATTTTTTCCTGCATGGGCATTAGCAATTCATTTCTTTTCCCTGTGAAATGATCGGCAGGATGATTTGAAAAGCTTATGACACAGGTTTTTAATTGATTTGTTTTGGAGGTAGATAAACAGCCGTCAATGACCTTTAAATGGCCTAAATGCAAGCCATCAAACATGCCGATGGTAACGGCAGTAGGAGAATCCACAATAACAGTATCAAAACTATAAAAGCACTTCATGTAAATCGCTATTAAAGGTGGCTACATCTTGAGCTTTATCTAAACCCCAATCGCCTATTTTAGTTCGAACTAATTCACTCATATAGGCACCTGATTGACATTTTATTCCAAAGTCTCTAACAATACTTCGAATATAAGTCCCTTTACTACATTCTATTTCAAAGCTAATTTCAGGAAAATTAGTTGAATCTAACTCCATACGGTAGACTTGCGCATTACGGATTTTTATTTCTAAGTCCTCTGCTTTGACTCCATTGCGAGCGTGAGTAAATAATCTTTGTCCATTTAGCTTAATGGCAGAGTAGATAGGGGGTACCTGTTGAATGTCGCCTAAAAATGTTTTTCGTACATCTTCTAACAAAACAGCATCAATATGGTCTATGGCATACTCCCCATCAAATTCGGTTTCTAAATCAATGGAAGGTGTGGTTTTTCCTATAACCATTTTCCCTGTATAGGTTTTAGGTAGCGATTGAAAGTAATCAATCTTCTTCGTATACTTTCCTACACACATGATTAGAATTCCTGTGGCTAATGGATCTAGGGTTCCAGCATGCCCAATCTTTTTAAACCGCCCTAGATTACGAATCTTTTTAACTACATCAAATGAGGACCATTCTTTGGGCTTATTTATGACATAAAACTTGTCCTGAATTTCCTCTAAATCATCCACAGGTATATGCTTAATAATAGTCCTACAATAATTCTATAATAGCCAAAAAGTGTAAAGCCATGTAATCGAACAAATCCTACCATCCATTTGATGGTCAATAGCGCAATGATGAAACTAATACTGGTGCCGATCGTTAGGAATTGAATGTGTTCTTTCGTAAAAATGACATCAAAATCATGACGATAGTCTAACAGCTTCTTTGCACAAGCTCCTAATATAGTAGGGATACCTAATAAAAATGAATATTCAACAGCAGCTGAATGACTTAAACCTAAAACACGACCGCCTACAATTGTGGCACCCGATCTTGATACCCCTGGAATCATAGCTAAGCATTGAAATAAACCAATTTTAACAGCATTAATATAGGAGATAGATTGAATTTCTTCCTCTGTAGATTTAGCAGGTAACCAGGTATCTATTTTGATTAGAATTAATCCACCTATTATCCAGGATCCAGCAATGAACCAATATCCTTGAAATAAGGCTTCAAGTAAATCATCTAGTAATAAACCTAAAATGACGGCTGGAATAAAGGAAGCTATGATGGTAAAATAAATAGGTAAACCCGATGCAAATAAGCGTTTGAAATATAAAAATGGCACAGCAGCAATGGCACCAAGTTGCACAAATACCGTGAAAAAATTTAGAAATTTAGAATTCTCAATTCCTAATAGATTTTCAGAAACGATTAAGTGAGCAGTGGAAGAGACTGGCAAAAATTCCGTTAATCCTTCAACAAGTCCTAATATGATAGTTTTAAGAATCTCTGACATTAGCGTTTCCACTTAAAAAGAGAAAATACAGGTATGATTATACCTACTAGCACTAACAGAGGGCCAAGGGTTAAACCTAAAAAACCAAATCCAAATTCTTCCTTGTCTAAGGTCATTACAAAAAAACCAACTAACATAATTCCAATACCTAGTAATAGAATTTTTATTTCTTTAGACCCTAAAGGCATATTAGATTGACTCATATTAAAATAGGTTAGTATGTTGAATTTTAAGATATTTTGAAATAGATACGTAAGAAGCGAGTACACTAAAAAGTGAGCAGAAACCTACGCAAACAAGTACTAATTGGATTTGATTTCTAAGCTCAAAAAATAAAGACGTTATTTCTGGTATTGAAGTGGAAAAGTATAAGAATGCCCCATTAGCTAAAGTAAAACCAATTAGACCTCCTAAAAAGCCAACAAATAAAGCATTTAGTAGATAAGGTTTCTGGATAAAGCCATTAGTACTACCTAATAGCTGCATAGATTTTATTAAGACACGATTTCCATGAATATGCAATCGAATATTATTGGCTAATTGAATGTAGATGAATAAAATTAATAGAACAATTAAGATGATTCCTACATAACCAACAGCCTCTATTTTACCTAATAATGATCCCAAGAAGGTGTTAGGATAGGTAACCTCATACACATTAGGTCTAGTTTGAATTTCGTTAACAATCTTTTTAAACGAAGCTTCATTTTTAAACTCCTCTTTTATTCCTAAAATTAAGCAGTTCTTAAATGGATTTTCCTCTCCTAAAAGTGTCTGATAATCTTCTTGAGATGATTTTAAGAACTCAGATGCGATCTGTGCTTTAGACTTAAATTCAAGTTCCGCCTTTAGATCTTTTTGATTAATATATGGACGTGATTTAAAATACGTAATAGTAGCAGCTAAATCTGCTGTTTCTAATGAATCGCTTAAATAGACATACACTTTCATTTGAGATTTTATCTCATCGCCCCAGGTTTTTACGCTGACGAATAATTGAAAGAATAGCGCTATGATAAATGCTAAACTCGCCATGGAGATTATTAGGGTTGATTGGGTAGAATGTGGGCGACTTTTAGAATATTTCATATTTATAAATTATCAATTTCATCTCGAAGTTTAGCAGCTTCTTCATAATTTTCGTCTTGCAAGGCTTTGTTTAATAAAGCTTCTAATTCTACTTGTGAACGAATGCCTTTTGTATTTTCAACTAAATTATACTCCTCTTCTAATTCATCTAAAAATTCCTCTTCAGGTATACAAATATCTCTTAATAATTTTTCTGATATCAATATAGGTTTATCTAAACGGATGGCAATAGCCACAGAATCGGACGGTCTAGCATCTACCTTAATAGTTTTACCTTCTTTATTTATCACCAAATTGGCATAAAATATCCCATCCTTAAAATCTGTAATTAAGACCTTTTCAATTGATACATTAGAATAGGAGAGAAGATTAACACAGAGATCATGTGTTAAGGGTCGGCTTGTTTGAATATGCTCTAGATATACAGAAATAGACTGAGCTTCCTGACTTCCTATTACAATAGGAAAACGCAAGGCTTGCGCATCATCAGACTCTAATAAAAGTATATAAGAGCTAGCTCCCACAGAACTGGGATTCACAGACAATATACGTAAGGGGATAAACTCTTTCAAAGGCCTATATTAAAACACAAATGTACCAATTAGACCGCTAATTTTAATGTGATTGTAGTTTTTTTGTTAGTCTCGGAAGGATATCATTCACATCCCCTACAATTCCATAATCCGCATGCTTAAAGAAGGGTGCTTCAGGATCATTATTTATGACAACTACAATTCGGGAGCCATTTACTCCGGCTAAATGTTGAATAGCGCCTGAAATGCCGCAAGCGATGTATAAATTAGGTGATATTTTAACGCCTGTTTGTCCTACATGCTCGTGATGCGGGCGCCAATTGAGATCAGATACAGGTTTTGAACAAGCCGTTGCAGCACCTAATGCTTTCGCTAAATCTTCTACTATAGTCCAATTTCCTGGATCTTTCAAACCCCGACCTGCGCCTACAACTATAGCAGCATCAGGTAATGGAATGGAACCTGTGATAGGTAATATGGAAACAATAGAAGCCTTGTTCGTATTTGTTTTTTCAATTGAACTAGATGATTTGAAAGCGAGTTCTGAGTATTCGCTAATTCGACTAAAATCAAAATTTCGATTGATACTGAAAAAAGAAGCAGTGCTCGTACTTAATTCCAAAGAGGCTTTACCAGAAAAAATAGATTTGCTTATGGAGAATTTATCAGAAGAATAGCTTAGTTTCTGAATACCTGAAATCATATCTTTCTTGGTATTTGCAGCCAAAAGACTCAGCATATTATCTATCTGAATCGATTTTATACCAAAAACGCTGAAATTATCTAATCCGTTCGCAATGGTAGCAACAGATTCCGAATCAGCATATAAATCAGCAGATAATTGAATTAAATCAACTGGTACAGAAGAAGGTACGGTTGAAAATTTCACATCTCCGATTATAAACAATTTTATTTGCTCAGGATGAAAGGCAGAAACAAATGAAATTAACTGTTTAGTCTGTTCGGATAATTGTCCTTCTTTTGTTTGAGCTAAAATGGCTACTTTTTTCATCTTATAATACGTTTGTCTCTGTTCTCAATAAATCAATTAATTGCTCGGCCTCATCCGCTATTATCATCTTATTTTTGCGAGCTGTTTCCGCGATGTCTGCCTTTACAAGCTGTACTTCGCTAGGAGAACCTAAAGGAAGAATTAGAATTTCTTTTGTTCTAGCTGTCATAATTCCACGCATAGAAGGTATTTTCCATTCGGCAATCGGTTCTTGACACCCTAAAACAGCAGGCAGTGTACAATTTACCTCCATTTTACCACCATCCATCTCCACAGTTAAGTGCAATCCATCAGCTATCATATCTAAATGCATGACTGGGTTAAAATGAACATAACCTAAAGCTCCTGCGACTAAACCATGCACTATACCAGAATTATAGTCAATCGATTCTTTTCCCATTAAAATGAGATCTACTGGATTTGCTTTTACATAATCAACTATCGCTGAGGCTATTTGATTAGAAGAAATAGGATTGCCATCAATTCTAACAGCTGAATCTGCTCCTAAAGCTAAACATTTACGAATTAGCGGTTCAGATTCTGCAGTACCTACATGTAAAACTATTACCTCGGCACTATGGCTTTCTTTTATCTCTATGGCTCTAGAAAGCGCATAATCATCATAAGGTCCTACAATAAATGTTAAACCTTGGCTACTTATTTGGGAGGTTGCGGGATCTATTACTATTTTTGATGTAGTGTCTGGGACACAGGATATACAGACTAGTATTTTCATGGCAGATTAAATTGTTATGCAAGCATACTAATTTGTTTTTAATTTAGCAAAATGGATCGCAAAGAATTTATAAAAAATGAGATTAATCAATATCCTGATGATCCATTTAATCATTATTTAATAGGGATGGAATTCCAAAAGGAGGGTGATATAAACGGAGCTTTGGAGTCATTTAAATACATAGCCTCTACATTTCCAGATTATATTGCTACATATTATACCTTAGCGACCTTATTATTAGATACTAATCTAGATGATGAGGCTAAAAAATATATTGTACAAGGAATAGAAGAAGCAGAAAAAAAAGGAGCTGCTAAAGCCAGTAAAGAACTTAAGCAACTCCTCGAATTGAATTTTTGATTAGGCCAAAAGAACTTCTTCTAAATCTTTTTCGACCACTAGATTATCAATAATAAACTTTTGACGCTCTGGCGTATTTTTACCCATATAATAGGTCAAAAGTTGGGGTATAGTAAAATCTTTTTCTAAAATAACAGGCTCTAATTTAATATCCTCTCCAATAAAGTTTCCAAACTCCTCTGGCGAAATTTCTCCCAAACCCTTAAATCGAGTAATTTCTGGTTTAGGCCCTAAATCAGAAATAGCTGAACGTCTTTCCTCATCTGTATAGCAGTAACGGGTCTCTTTTTTATTTCGAACTCTAAATAAAGGTGTTTCTAATATATATAAATGACCGTTTCTCACTAGGTCTGGGAAGAATTGCAAAAAGAAAGTTAAAATCAATAAACGAATGTGCATTCCATCGACGTCAGCATCTGTAGCTATGACGATTTTATTGTAGCGCAGATTATCTAATGAATCTTCAATATCTAATGCATGTTGCAATAAATTGAATTCTTCATTCTCATAAACAATTTTCTTAGTCAAGCCAAAACTATTCAATGGCTTTCCTCTTAAACTGAATACGGCTTGTAATTGAACATCGCGAGACTTCGTGATACTTCCGGACGCTGAATCACCCTCGGTAATGAATAGGGTAGTGTCGTGACGAGTTTCTGATTTATCGTCAGATAGATGTATTCGACAATCGCGAAGCTTTTTATTGTGCAAATTGGCTTTTTTAGCCCGCTCATTGGCTAATTTTTTAATACCCGCAATATCCTTACGCTCACGCTCTGATTGCAATATTCGCTTTAAAAGAGCATCAGCGGAAGCTGGATTTTGGTGTAAATAATTATCTAATTCAGTCTTCACAAAATCACCTATAAACGTACGAATAGAAGTGGAATTAGAATCAGGCGAGATAGTGGTACTACCTAATTTT
>CAIVPV010000240.1 GCA_903907915.1 uncultured Cytophagaceae bacterium | reverse complement strand
TTTCAAGAATCCGAACCTAGCGAATACCTTAGAAAAATTAGGAAAAGAGGGGCGTGATGCCTTTTATAAGGGGGATATGGCGCGGACGATGGACGCGTTTATGAAGAAGAATGGCGGGTTTTTGAGCTATGAGGATTTAGCCTCGCACACGTCCACTTGGGTGGAGCCAGTTTCGGTAAATTACCGAGGTTATGATGTGTGGGAATTGCCGCCGAATAGCCAGGGGATCGCGGCTTTACAGATGTTAACGATTTTAGAGGGCTATGATTTCTCTAAAATTAAATTAGGTTCTGCGGAGCATGTGCACCTGTTTACGGAGGCCAAAAAACTAGCCTTCGAAGACCGCGCGAAATACTACGCGGACCCTGAGTTTGCCAAAATTCCAGTAGCGGAATTAATATCGGAAGCGTACGGCGCGAAGCGCCGGGCGTTGATTAATCCGAATCGCGCAGGTCGCCATTACGAGGCGGGAAATCCTGCTTTGAAAGAAGGGGACACGATCTACTTAACAGTGGCGGATAAGGATGGAAATATGGTTTCGTTAATTCAGAGTAATTACCGAGGTTTTGGGTCAGGCATGATGCCGGATGGTTTAGGATTTATGTTCCAAGATCGCGGTGAATTATACAATTTAAAGGAGGGAGAAAACAATACCTATGCGCCTGGTAAAAGACCATTCCAAACAATCATTCCTGCGTTTATGACAAAGGATGGCCAGCCGGTGATGAGTTTTGGCGTAATGGGTGGCGCGTACCAACCGATGGGCCATGTGCAGATAGTGATGAACGTGGTGGACTTTGGCATGAATGTACAAGAAGCAGGTGATTACCCCCGGATGAATCACGAGGGATCGTCTGAGCCGACAGGGGAAACGATGGAAACAACCGGCGGTACGATAACTTTAGAACACGGCTATCCGTATGAGGTCATTCGCGAATTATTGCAAAAAGGGCATCAAGTAGGCTACATGAATGGCATTTATGGTGGCTACCAATGTATTATGTACGACCCAGTTCGGAAGGTGTATTTTGGTGCAACTGAATCTAGAAAAGACGGACAGGCGACTGGATATTAAGGATGTTTGCAAGCCGCATTTTCACGGGCCACGAGTGGCTAGAAAACAAAGAAATTTCCATAGAAAATGGTCGCATTTCGGCTATTTCGGAAGGCCAAGGTGCGGCGTCTGAAAACTTCCTCGTTCCAGGTTTCATCGACTTGCAAATTTACGGTGGTGGCGGGATTCTATTCTCAAATCACCAAACGACAGAATCGATTCAGGCGACCTTCGACGAGCACCATAAAACGGGAACGGTTGCTTTTCAAATTACGCTAAATTGCTCGCCTGCCTCTTCAATGTGGAAGGCAGTCGAAGCTTATACAAGTTATACCGGTCCCGGATTGGTGGGTTTACACCTAGAAGGGCCCTTTTTCAACCCCGCAAAAAAGGGGGCTCATAACGAGGCGTTTGTACAAAAACCTTCTTTGGCCTTTCTCGAAGAGCTTATCTCGCGCACTGCAGGCATTCCTACCTATCTGACAATTGCCCCTGAAATGTTTAGCGCTGTGGAACTTTCTTTATTGATGCGCAGTCACATTATGTGCTCCCTGGGGCACAGCGACGCGACTTTTGACCAGGCGATGACCGCCATCGGAAAAGGCGTTTCTCGCATCACGCATCTATTCAACGCGATGTCCCAGTGGCAATCGCGCGCGCTAGGATTAGTGGGCGCCAGCTTTAATTCCGATGCTTGGACGAGCATCATTGCGGATGGATTACACTGCGATTTTAAATCGCTGCAGCTGGCTTATCGCCTAAAAAAAGGTCGCTTGTTTTTGATCACCGATGCGGTGACGAATGATGTGTCTGGCCCCTATTCTTTTCAGGCCAAAGACGGGCGCTTCACTAACGAGGCGGGTGTACTTTCGGGCTCTTCTTTAACGATGATCGAGGCCATTCAAAACTGCGTTCAGCAAGCGGGGATCCCTTTAGAAGAGGCCTTGCGGATGGCGACAGTTTATCCAGCAGAGGTAGCAAATTTAGACGAATTAGGTAGCATAGAGGTGGGTAAAAGGGCTTGTTTTGTCGAGTTGGATTCGGCTTTCGAGGTGCAGCAGGTTTGGTACGATGGAAAAGCCTTGTTAAATTAGGCTATGATTTCATTTCCTTCTAAGCAGCCACAAGTCCAAACGACTATTTTTACCAAAATGTCCGCCATGGCCCTAGAACACGGGGCTTTAAACCTGTCCCAGGGTTTTCCGGGTTTCGATTGTGCGCCTGCTTTGCAAGAACTTCTTCAACATTATTCTAAAGGCTTTAACCAATATGCCCCTATGGCCGGTGTTCCGGCTTTACGTCAGTCACTCGCCGCGAAAACCTCGTCTTTTTATAACATTCCGGTCGATGCAGATTCCGAAGTAACCATTGTTTCTGGTGCGACTGAAGCTATTTTTGCGGCCATCCATTGCTGTGTTTCGCCTGGCGATGAGGTCATCATGTTCGACCCTAGCTACGACGCGTATGATCCGATTGTCCGTTTAGCAGGTGGAATTCCCATTCATATTCCTTTGAAGGCATCGCGAAATTTTGCCATCGATTGGTCAGAATTAGCAACGAAAATTACCTCTCGAACACGCGCGATTATGGTGAATAGTCCGCATAATCCGACGGGGGCTGTGTGGTCGATGGCGGATCTAGATGCCTTTGCGGAAGTGGTCAAAGGGACCCATATCTTACTCGTTTCAGACGAGGTATACGAGCACATCGTTTTTGATGGAGCGCAGCATGCGAGCGTTTTATTGCATCCTGAATTACGCAAACGTAGTTTTGTGTGTGGGTCTTTTGGCAAAACGTATCATATCACCGGCTGGAAAATAGGTTATTGCCTTGCTCCGGCTTTCCTTACTTCAGAATTCCGTAAACTACACCAATGGGTCACTTTTTCGAGCGCGACACCTTTGCAATATGCCTTGGCGGATTACCTAAAAGAGCCGTCGCATTACCTCGGTTTATCTAATTTTTACCAAAAAAAGCGCGACCTATTTGCATCCCAATTCAGCGGAACCAAATGGAAAGTTCTTCCAAGTGCCGGAAGTTTCTTCCAATGCCTTGATTATTCCACGATTTCAACCGAAAATGATGTGGATTTAGCCGATCGACTAACGCGCGAAATAAAAGTAGCATCTATCCCCGTATCGGTCTTTTATGAAACAGATCCTGGCGATAAAATACTTCGTTTCTGCTTTGCAAAAGAAGATGATATGCTGGTGGAAGCGGCGAAGCGATTAGTTCAAATACTTTAACGCAATTTCCTCCCCGATCTGCTCTAATATCTCTGCGGCATGCGCGATGGAATCATCAGAGTCCTTAGCACGAGAGGAGATCGTAAATACGTCATTTTCATCCAGGAAAATGGGGAAGTTTGAAGAGCTTTCGAAGGCTCCGGAGACCAGAATCGTTTGTTTGAATACCTTGTCGCAGCGTTTGATGACTTCTGAAACAACTTTGCCACCCCAAGTGGAGGAGTCAATCTTGCCTTCGCCGGTGATGATGAAATCTGCCTTTAAAAGAGCACGGTTGAAGTGAACTTTATCCATCACCCAGCTAGAACCTGAGACAATTTGAGCATTTAGGAAGTAGCGCGCGCCAGCTCCAAGGCCGCCTGCGGCACCGGCACCTGCTTCAGAGGCAATAGATCCAAAGAAAGATGCTATATTATTTAGACCTTTATCTAATTGTTTAATTACTGTCGCGCTTGCTCCTTTTTGAGCTGCGAAAACGTGGGCTGCTCCCGAGGGACCTGCTAAGAGATTCGTCACATCCGTGACTACGGTGAAGGTGCAGGTTTCCGCGAGCGAAGGTGCCGAAATAGACGAGATATGAATCAAATTTTCCCCTATTGCATCCAGTGGGGCACCTTTTACGTCTAAAAATTTCCACCCTAAAGCTGCCGCCATACCGATTCCTGCATCGTTGGTGGCAGAGCCACCGATGGTAAGGATGATTTGGGTGGCGCCGCGAGCGAGAGCATCCGCAATAAATACACCAGTCCCGAAAGTGCTGGTTTTTAATGGCTTTCGTTCTTTTGTCGTTAATAAGGCAAGGCCTGAGGCGCGTGCCATTTCGATATAGGCTGTTTTTTGGTCGGCTAAATACAAATAATCGGCCTGAATGGGGCGCAGTAAAGGATCAAATGTGTCAACCGAAATCCAGGCGCCGCCGTGTAATTGTTGAATGACTTCGAGGGTTCCTTCGCCGCCGTCCGCGAGGGGCATTTTAGTGAAAATCGTTTTCGGGCGACGCCTTTTAATACCCTTTTCTAAGGCTTCACATACTTGTGAGGCGGATAGAGATCCTTTGAATTTATCAGGCGAGATTAATACGTGCACGGCGATGGATTTATGTCGCAATTTACCGACAATTCCTTAAATTTAAAGCATGAGAATATTGATGAGCCTTTGCCTAGTACTTTTTCTTTTCAGCGCGTGCACGAATCAACCTGATTTGACGGGTTTAGACCTAGAAGGATTTAAAATGGATCGCAGTGGATGCAATGGAACAAGAGAAAAGCAAATCGACTGGTTGAAGACGCATAAAATGACCTGGAAGGGGGTGAGCTCAAATGATTTGGAAGATATACTAGGTAAGCCAGATATTCAACAATTAGCGGATCGCAACCAAGAGTATTATGTGTATTTTTTGGAAAAAGGTCCTCATTGTGACGCCATAAAAAATCCGTCCAAAGCGCGTACCATGGCATTCCGTTTCAGCGCGATGGGCTTAACCACCGAGATTACGTTTCAACAAGGATTGCCTTGATATTAAAAAAAATTCCAAATAGTGGCGTTTATTTCAAAGCTCCGTAAATAATGTTCTCGATTTTCTCTTGGTAATCCCCATGCGAGTTAGGCGTGTGTTGTGACATAATCAAGACGATCATCTTCTCTTTCGGATCTGCCCAATAGGTCGTGCCATAGTAGCCGCCCCAAGAGAAGGATCCTTTATTACGCATCGTACGATTCGCAGACTTTTCGCCCGCTAACATAAATCCTAAACCGAAGGAATCATCGCCTAAAGAGAAATTCGGGCTGATCATTAATTCGGCTGTGCGACGGCCGATGATCTGTTTTCCATTGTATTTTCCTCCATTTAAGATGCATTGCAAGAAGATCGCATAGTCGAATGCGGTGGACGAAAGTCCTGCGCCGCCGGAGAAGAAGGTCTTCTTGAATAAAGGATAGTTCGGGTTAATGCCGCGGAAGGTAGGTGACCAGGTGATGATTTTGTTCTGCTCATTTTCCGTATAAACCGTAGGCAAGCGAGATCCTTTGTCTGCTGGCAAATTGAAATACGTGTCTTTCATTCCCAGTGGAATGAAGACGTGATTCGTTAAGTAGGCTTCCAAAGTTTCGCCGCTAATCACCTCAATCAAACAGCCTAATACGTCGGTGTTCAAACCATAGGTGAATTTAGCCCCTGGATTATGGATTAATGGCAGCGCCCCTAATTTCGTGATTGCCTGCAATAAAGTGACGCCGTTATCCCCTAAGCCAGATGGAATGCCTGCTTTGGCATAGATGGCCATCATTTTATCCGATCCTATTCCTGCGTAGTCGATTCCCGAGGAATGAGTCAATAAATCCCGGAATGTGATTTCGCGCTTAGCTGGTTCAGAGGTAAACGTAGTGTCTGCCGCGTTAAAATCCTTTAGTATACGAGGGGATTTAAAAGAGGGGATGAAGTCTGAGATGGGTTGATCCAGGCGCAATTTCCCTTGTTCGAAAAGTTGCAGAATCCCTAGGCTGGTTAAAGCTTTCGTTTGTGACATAATGCGGAAAATCGCATCCGCTGGCATCGGTTTTTTAGTTGCCAAATCCGCATAGCCATGCCCCTTATAATGAACTAATTGATTATTCTTTACCACTAAAGTCACCGCTCCTACCAGGTGGTTTTTCTCCACATAAGATTTCAATAAGGCGTCTATGCCTTCTAACTTTTTTAGATCGAAATCAGCCGTGGGTTGCACCACAGGGGATAAAACTTGCGCCGCTAGTGATAGCGGGAGTAAAAAGAGAATCAGCAAGTTTTTCATTCGTCGGTTTTGATTTTTTGGTTAAATGGTAAGTTTAATTGGTAAGCAAATGATTGGTCTTTGTCGTTTTCTAACACGTCTAAACCGTATTTGATTTGTTCGATAGGGGTAGCGTCGTAGGTTCTGAATAGTCGATCCCAAAAGGCGAAAATATTACCGTAATTCGAGTCCGTCTGAGGGCGTTCGAAGTGGTGGTGCACTTTGTGCATGTTAGGGGAGATGATGACGTAGGAAAGCGCATTGTCTAACCAAAGCGGCAGGCGAATGTTAGCGTGATTGAACTGGGAAAGTACGACGCTGAGGCTTTGGTACAAAAAGACAATCCACATCGGTGCTCCACAAACTAAAATCGCTAAAATCGCGAAGACCGCACGGATCACACTTTCGCCCGGATGGTGGCGATTCGCCGTGGTCGTGTCCACCTGCGTATCTGCGTGATGCACCATGTGGAACTTCCAAAGCACCTTAATCTTGTGCTCGATCAAATGCACTAAATAGGCTCCCACCAGATCCATCAGCAATAAACCCACGATTAAAAAAGCCCAGCTAGGCATCTCGAACCAGTGTAAAATTCCAAAATGAGCCTCCGTCGTCCAGTCGCTTGCCATTACTAAAAGGGCAGCAAATGGGAAATTAATGGCGATGGTTGTGAAGGTCAAAAAGAGATTCAGCTTCGCGTGCTGCCACTTATTCCCTTTAAAATTCAACAGGGGAATTCCCGTTTCAATCATCCAAAAAAGCGTAATTCCACCCGCTAATATCAGTGCGCGATGTGCACTGGGGATGGTAGCAAAATACGATTCAATCATCATTTTTTTACGTTACGTAAGACATAAACAAAGTTTTTCACTGTCGGCCTTTTGTCATAAAAGTCCAAAATATAGTAATAAGTTCCGTCCGGAACTTGTCCCGTCTTCTCAAACAACTCAGTGCCCTTAGATGTTTCGCCGCCCCAATTGTTTTGGTAATTTTCCGTCTCATAGACCAGACTTCCGATGCGATCGAAGATTGAAATATGGTTTGGAATCGGCTTCGTTAACAAGCCTTCAAAGACTAAAACATCATTTTTTCCATCCCCATTAGGCGAAATTCCTTGTGGCTCAAAGAACGGACACGGATCCGGATCAAGGCGATTTTCGATACCATCTCCATCACAATCTGGTTTGTATTTCAGGGGATTTTCTTCGTCCTCATCGTAAATACCATCGCCATCCGTATCTAAGGTTCCGGCTGAAAGAACGGTCACCGTAAGAGATGTCGTGCTATTACAACCCGTATTATTCGTTCCCTTAATCGAATATGTCGTGGTTTTTAATGGGTTCGCCGTAACAACTGCTTTGTCAACCGCCGAAAGTCCATAACGTGGCGACCAAGCATAGCGGTCAGCTCCGGAAGCTGTGATGACAAGACTAGACCAGCGAACGACTTCCGCAGGATTAGGCACAAAGGTCAACACGGGAATCGGGTTAATGACTATAACGGTTCCAGAACTATACGCCGTCCCACATACCGGCTGCGTGATGACCGCTCGGAAGTATTTCGTGTTAGGCAAATTCGTGGCTGTATAGCTCGAATCTTTGTTTGCGATGTCCGCAACTCCCACTAAGAAATCGGGGGTATCAGCCGATTGCCATTTTGCAATCGTTCCAATGTGCCCACTGAGCTTCATCAATTGACTATTCTTATCCCCACAAAAAGTGCCGGTTCCAGTTAATTTTCCACCCGCAATTTCTTCCGTTCGAATCGCAACGGAATTAGTAAACTCTAAACTATCCAGCGTCGATCGAGCCCCTCGGCGGTAATAATAGCTTGTTTTCGAGAGTGGGGGCAAATAGGTTTTTGCTGTTGCTCCGGGTATTGGGGTGAAACTGATGTTATCTGTACTTTGTTGCCAAATATAGGTTATCGGCCTAGGTACTCCGTAGGCATCTATTTTAGACGTTAAAAGCGTAGGTTTCGCCGGATAACAGAGCGCCTGATCGGATGCGATTTCTCCAGGCCAAAGATAAGGTAGCACCACCACTGTGTCCGTCTGAACCGCATTCGCTCCGTTAATCGTGAAGCTAATAATCGCCGTTCCAGCCGTGATTCCACCTGTTAAAATGGCGGTATAGGTTCCGTTGTTATTATTGACCACTGCAGAAACCGTTCCTAAGGTCGAAGAAATCGTCACCAAACCACCGTTCCCTGTTAAGTTATTGCCTTGGGAATCTTTCAATTGGACAAAGATGGTGGAATAATCCTTTCCATTTGCTTTGATGATTTTAGGACTTGCATTAATCGTCGAAGTAGTCGTGTCGGAGACGTTAGGTACGGAACCGCATAAGTCGATGGTGGGCGTTTGGTCGCAGTTAAAGATGGGTTCTTTGGCATCAAAAGAAGTTCCATCGCCCATACTACCATTAATACGGTGGCCTACATAGCAGAATTTCGAACTCCCTTCCTTCACATACAACAAAGTGTGCCCTCCCATTTCTGCAAAAAGAGCCTTGTCCACTCCCTGGTTATACCCCCCGGCTAATCCCGGATCATACGAGCCATTTTCCACCGGTCGTCCTAACATATTGCGGGCATTATATCCCCAGGAATACAAATCCCCTGACTTAGTAATGGCTGAAGCAGCAGGCACCGAATTGCTGTGTTCTTGTACGGTTACAAATATAACGTTGGTTAGGAAGTCATTCGTGGCCGATGATTTTTTGGCCTGAACCCAATCCAAATGCAAAAGGTCACGTGAAAAATCCCCACATTGGTAATTTTTATTATCCCCCATGGCATAGAGATTTCCGGAATTACTCAGGACATAATAGGTGTTATACGAGCTGCCGCCCGTTATACCACCCGTCACACCGATCATCTTAATCCCCTTCGCTTTCACATCTGCTGGCAAGGTCATTTCTGTTGCATAAGAGCGATAAGCTGCTCCTGAACCATCGCCTAAAAAGGTCGAATTGCCCCAAGTGTACAATTTGCCATCGTTCGTTTCTGCCACAAAGGCATTGTAATTCGCACTTGATGATTGCCCGCGCACCGCTTTCACGCCGGATAAATAAGTCGTTGGATTCAGTTTAACCCGTTGCCAAGTATTCATCCCTGTGGTGCCTTGCGCTGCACCATTCCCGTCCAATGCCCCTGACATATATCCCAAGACGTAAACATCCCCTGATTTACTGAGTAATACTAAGGTCCGATATACGGCAAAAAGCATCTTCACATCCGAAGGCTCTAAGCCAATAGGCAATCCAATAGGAGATGAGCCTACCGGAGGGGTGATTTGGGAAACACCCGGAGAAGTGGTGAGGGATGAATGAAAAAGAGAGCCCACTGCCCCCCAGGCAAATAATCCTGTTGAAGTCAAAACCACCGCTTGATCTATGGATGCGCCTGAGTTAGTCCCACCGATTCCGGCTTTGTAAATGGTTCCGCTTATGCTGTAGTAATTTGTGCTATTGATTTCTAAGGGGGTTAACTGCCCCGTTAATCCGGTGGCAGCCATATTCGCTCCCCAAATAGAATATTCCCCCGTACTCTTAATCGCTACGGAGGCGTGATAACCACTGATAATTTTATCGTAAGGGTCGTTTACGTTGCATTGCGCCACAGAAGTGTGCGTGACACAAAAAAATAGGATCATCCAGCCCCATACCCTAAAGTAAAAGTTTGTGCTAGATGACCCCATATAATAATTTCAAATTAGATTTTAGAGCCTAAATATAGGCTTAAAATATTGAAATTTATTATTTGATGATTCTAATTTCAATGCGGCGATTCAGCGCCATTCCTGCTTTCGTTTTATTCGAAGCAGCTGGCTTGTCTTCGCCATAGCCATTCACCTTTAAACGAGCTGCGTCTACTCCGTTTTTCACTAAGAACTTAGCTGCACCTTGCGCTCTAAAGCGAGAGGCTTTAATATTGTTTTTCGACGTTCCAAAGCTATCTGAGTGGCCATCTATGCGCACTTTGATATCAGGGCGAGCCATTAACGCAGATGCTACCACTTTCAATTTAGCCTGTGAATCTGCATTCAAGTCCCAGCGATTATTTAGGTAAAGTATCGTCGTTTCAGCCATTGCTTCTTGATCTGCTTTCAACTGAGCCGCTGCTTTTGCTTCTGCTTCCGCTTTCGCCAGTGCGTCCGCTTTTGCTTTTGCTTCTGCCTCCGCTTTTGCGATAGCGTCTGCCTTTTCTTTTGCATCGGCTGCCGCTTTCTTGTCTGCTGCTATTTTAGCTAAACGATCCTGCTCCGCCGCCTCCGCTTTCGCTTTTGCCTCTGCCTCTTCTTTTGCTTTTGCTGCTGCTAACGCTGCTTCTTCGTCCATTTTCTTCTTCGCCGCTTTCCAACCGAAGTGGTACACTAAACCAAAAGAAGTGCTATTATTTGATCCACGTACCGAGGCAATTTTCACCCCAGCTTCCGTCGATTGTGCCATTGGAATTGCTAAGTTCGTTTGCGCTAGTAAAGAGAAATCTCTCGATAATTTAATATCAATCCCTAATCCTCCTAAGGCGCTTAATTCATACGCATTACCTAAATAACCATAATCACGGCGCGCGAATGCATCTGCTCCGATTTGGAAGAAAGGATTGATTACAGACGTTTTCTTACGAGGGCTAAAGAAATAGCGCATATTAACTCCGGCAGAAACAAATTTATTGTTCCAAATACTTGGACTAAATAATTCCCCTTTATAGCCTGCTAATGTCGTATAAACTACGTCCAAACTAGCTGATTTGCGTTTCGTGTATTGTAGCCCCAAATGAGAGAATCCATTAAATTCGTCCTTCCCGTTTAAGCGGTTATTCGTCCACAAATCGGTGGGGCCGCCTAAGATGGCGATAGATTTATCATTTTCTTGTGCTGCGACTGTTCCGCTTAAGAACAATAGACCTAGTAATATTCTTTTCATATTATTATTTACAATATTGTGAAATCGCCGTGCTCGCATCCGGATAAGCTTTTGCCTTAGAACGGGCGAAACTGGCACATGCCTCCGCTTTCTTACCTATAGATAGCTGAGACATGCCTGCAAAGTAAGCTGATTTTCCTGAATTATTGCCTGGGTGTTGTTCGGATTTGGCAAAATAGAACAAACTTTCTGCAAATCGCTTACCCGCATAATAGCAGATTCCGACATTTTCTAAGTGGGAGAAATTGCCCGGATCGAGTGCGGATAGTTCTTTGTAAACGGCTGCTGCTTGCACATATTTCCCTTTCACAAAGAGGTTATTCCCTTTCGCAGTCAATCCTTTTAAATCTTGGCTTCCCCCTCGCAACATATTTCGAGTTGGGTTCAAAATCGCCGTATCTGCTGGGAATCTTTTCAGCGTCTTTTCTAATTGCGCTAGCATCGTTTTATCCGCGCCCTGCTTCACCTCAAACATCCCTAACAGGTATTGATTCCAAGTCAGTGCGATGTCATTATGGGCGTCTAAAGAGACCTGCAATGCACGCTTAATCTCATTTGTATCCTTCAATTTAGCCGACGTAAAAATGATATTCTTATAATAACTGGACGCACGAGGCCACGCGTCAAATGCGCGTTTCGCATAGAAATGAGCTGAGTCCATTTTATTCAAAGAAGCATAAATCGAAGTTCTCAAAAAGTCATTATAATGCAAGAACGGATTGTCGTTTTCGCTTTCCTTTAATATGCGAAGTGCATCGTCAAAACGTTTATCGCGGATATAATAGCGCGCCATCATCGCCTTCATAGGCAAGGTGGACGAGGAAAGGTTCGGAATATCTGGCAGTTTTTCTACATCGATGGTGGCCATCTTAGGATCAGCGTTTACTTCTCCCATGACGAATTTTTGGATCTTTAACGATTCAAAGGTTTCGTTCGCGATGTAGATGGAGGGGGCTAAAAGAGCAAACCCCGCGATGAGGTAAATGAAGGGTAATGCGCGCAAGTTTAGTGATGTTTTGTCCAAAGGAATCAACACCAACGCCGCCGCCAGCGACAGCATCGTCTGCATCGCCGTTCGCTCAGCCGGGAAGTTCAATAACGCATCCACGCCATAGCAGGTAACGGCCAGGAAAGCGATGATGACCATCAGTTCGTCGCCACGCTTTTGGTTTAAAAAATGAACCGTATAATAGAGTAAGAGCAGGAACATGCCCGCGAAACAAAGTCCTCCGATGATTCCCAAATCCGCAAACATCTCAAGAAAATCATTGTGCGCATGGTACGGCACAAATAACTCATTTGCTACCTCGCGCTCGTAGGGAATCGAAGCCAATTTCCAGTTGCCGTAACCGGCTCCTAAAAGGGGATTATGTGCCGCGTAATCTATGGCAGTTCCCCAGAGGTGAATCCGTGAATTCTGCTCGCTGGCAATATTGATGTCGCCAATACGCTTCGTTACCGTTCCATAACCGGTCTCCGTTTCTTGCCCCGCTACAGCCAGTTGCAAACGTGTATTCGCCGCGAAAATCGCTAGGACTGCCGGTAATAAAACGAACAATAACGCCGGTTTTAAAGCCGCTCTATGTTTCCAAATAAGTCCGGTAAAAAACAACACTATGATCAATGCAAAACCCACGTAGGTGGAACGCGTATTCATTAAAAAGAG
>CAIVPV010000239.1 GCA_903907915.1 uncultured Cytophagaceae bacterium | reverse complement strand
TCACCTTAGTCTCTAAATCTTCAGACCATTTCATATTACGGCCTAAGTATAAGTTACTGTTCAAGCTTCCTACTAAAGCATTATCTTGAGAGCGCGTCACTTGACGTGATTGTAACCAAGATTTCTTCGCCTCATCGATTTCTTTCTGAGTAAAACCTTCTTTTAAGACTTTCTCTATTTCCTCTTTGAAAGCAGACTCAAGCTTAGCTAAATTCTCTGGAGCATAGATAGCATATCCGATGAAGGCACCACTTTGATCTAATGGACTAGCTACGAATTGCGATCCAACACCGTAAGATAAACCATCTTTTTGACGGATACGGTTCATTAATCGAGAGCTTAATCCACTACCACCACCTAACATATAGTTAGACAATTCTAATGCAGCGTAGTTCGGATCGCTATCAGAAATCTTCAATGGCTGGTAGGCTAAGAAGAAGGCATTTGCTTTATCAGGCGTTTCGATAGAAACTGCCTTGCCGCCTGTCTCTTTGAACACATCTGGAACACGTTTGTAAGGCTTAGGTGATTTCCAATTAGCAAATTCCGCCGTGATTACATCCTTCAATTCTTTCTCATCAAAATCACCTACTGCAGAGAATGTTGCATCCGATGCTCCGTAGAAGTTCTTGTAGAAATTAATTGACTCCTCTAATTTTGCAGCCGCATAATTAGCTGTTTGCTCTGCCATAGTAGGTTGGTAACGTACATCTTTCTTGTCGTAGTGACCTGTTCTCAATTGGCTCAATGCTTCTGATCCTTTTGCCTGCGGCTCGCTTTTTTGACCTTCGATAGCAGTTAAATTCTCTTGCTTTAACTTTTCAAATTCAGTTGCTGGGAATATGGGTTGCTTTAAAGCCTCAGCCACTAATTTCATCGCTGGAATCAAATTCTCACGAGTTGTTTCAATAGAAACACTTGCTTGAGTAGGTCCGCCATTGATACTTACGCGTGCTTTTAATTTGTCTAATTCATCCTGGAATTGTTGACGTGTATGTTTCGATGTACCTTTAGATAACATGTCTGCCGCTAAATCTGCTGCAGTTGATGTACCCATTAAGGATTTTTCATCACCAAAACGCAAGGTCATACGAGCATAAACCGAGTTACCTCTTGTCTTCTTAGATAAAAGGGCTAATTGGATTCCACCAATTTTTTCTTTTTTAGTACGAGCATCGATGTTTGCTGGAGATGGATCAAACGCCTCACCTTGGCTAACTGCTGCTTTTGGCTTGAAGTCTTTCAATACCGCTGCTACCTCTTTCGCTTCTGGAATCTCCGCACGCTCAGGCTTCTCTGTAGGGTAGAAAGTACCTGAGGTTCTATTAGATGTTTTGAAATAAGTAGAAGCCACACGTTGAATATCCGCAGGAGTAATTTTCTCTAATTGATTACGCGTATGGAATAATAAACGCCAATCTCCTTGAGCGATGTACTCAGACATTCCCACACCTACACGCTGTGCATTATTTAACAATAATTCGATGTTCTTAATACCTTTAGTTTTGATACGATCTACCTCTTCTTGTGTTGGAGGAGTTTTGGCAAAATTCTCAATGGTATTAATCATAATCTGACGAACTGAATCCACAGATTTTTCTTTCAATACTTCAGCGCCAAAATAAATCAATCCTGGTTCTTTCAATTGAAAAGAGAATCCAAACTGGCTACTTGCCTTCTTCGTATCAATCAAGGCCTTGTATAAACGTCCAGATGGAGCATCAGTTAATAAATCAGCCATCACATCTACCGCAACATAATCCGGGTGTAAGCCAGATGGAATATGATAAGCCATACCCAAAACTTGTACATCACCCACGCGACGAAGTGTTACCTCTCTTTCGCCATCTTGTGTAGGTTCTGCCGTGAAAGTAGGGGTTAAAATACGCTCAGGACGTGGAATTACACCAAATTTCTCATTGATTAATTTTAATGTCTTAATCGGATCAAACTTACCAGCTACTAATAACACGGAATTATCTGGTTGATAATACTTGCGGTAATAGGCTTGTAAATTCTCGATAGGCACTTTTTCGATATCAGAACGCGCTCCGATCGTAGAGTTTCCATAGTTATGCCATAAGAAAGCGGTAGAAACGACACGCTCCATTAAAACACTTCCTGGATCATTTTCACCCCGTTCGAATTCATTGCGAACAACCGTCATTTCGGTTTCTAATTCGCTTTTTGCAATGCGGGAGTTGATCATACGATCAGCTTCCATATCTAAAGCCCAATCTAAGTTTTCATCTGAGGAAGCAAAGGTCTCGAAGTAATTGGTACGATCTAACCACGTAGTTCCGTTGAATTGAGCTCCGTGATCCGAGATTTCTTTTGCGACTTCTTTGTGCTTTTCTTTAGTTCCCTTGAACACCATGTGCTCTAATAAGTGGGACATACCTGTTTCACCGTAGCCCTCATGACGAGATCCTACTAAATAAGTGATATTAACCGTAATGGTTTGTTTAGATGGATCGGGGAATAATAAAACTTTTAAGCCGTTGGCTAATTTATATTCCGTAATTCCTTCCGCTTCTGTTACCTTTTCAGGGATGGGAAGGCTGGCGGACGCCTTTTGTGTGGAGGTAGCGGGTTTAGTTTGTGCGATGGCTGGTTGTAAAAGACAAAGCAGTAAACCCGAAAGAATAATTTTCTTCATAGGGGTATTTTTTTTTTGACTGGAAATTTAAAAGATTATTGAATTGTGTGTATGATTAATGTGATGAGCGGTTGAATTTATTTCTTGTATTGTTGAATTAACTTGTAAATCGCCTTTTGTGTTTCCATGTTAGGGAAATATTCAAAAATTATTTCGTGCTTGTCATAATCTAATAATAAACCTGATTCCAAGAAGTGAAAGGCCTCTTTAAATTGACCTGCTTTTATTAAAAAGATGGCTGCTCGGTAATATAAATCGGCTTCCTCTGGAAGTTCATCGATGGCAGATAGCATGATTTCGGCACATTTTTCGAAATCATCTAAATCATAATGCAATTGTGCCCATTTAACCCAAGTAGGGGCGAAGAAGGAATCTAAATCAACGGATTTGGCATAAGCCTCATCCGCAGAAACGGGATTGCCTAAATAGGATTCCACATCGGCTAAACCAGTCCAGTATAGTGGATTTAGGTCATTTAATTTCAGTGCTTTCTTTAGAAAATGTAGGGCTTCAAACCATTTGTCCATCTCGGTTAAACAAACAGCTAAGCCATAATAGCCTTCATCCCATAGAGGGTCTACCTTAATAGCCTCTTTATAGTTTTCTAAAGCCCCCTCAAATTTACGTTGACGCTCTAAACTAGCCCCTAAACAGCAATATAATTCTGGATTAGGGTCATCGTATTTCAAACATAATAGGTAGGATTCCTCTGCTTTTACGTATTCCTGAATATTCATATAGGTATTACCCAGGTTAAAAAGAGACGACCCAAAAGTAGGTTCAATCGCCAGCGAATATTCATAGGCATCGATCGCCTTTTCGTATTGCTTTAGCTTAGAATAGGCAATACCTAAATTATACCAGGCGGTAAAAGAGAAGGGGTCAGAATCTATGAATTGCTTGTAATAGGGGATACTTTCATCGATTTTACCTATTTCGTCCAAACAATTAGCTAATTCCACCAGCGCATTTTCATTCTCTGGGTTCATTTCTAGACATTTCTTTAGCATGTCGACCGCCTCACGAGGTTTACCCCAGGCTTGGTAACTTAATCCGATTCGAAAATAGACTTCGTCTTTTTCCTCTGTTCGGTCTAAGGAGGCTAAAAAAAGTTGGATGGATTCTTCGTGCTGGCCCATTTGGCTTAATAAATAGCCTTTAACGAGCGTTAATTCGATGTCGTTAGGGAAAAGCAAGATGGCATTTTCAATTAATTCCATCGCCTCTTCCGGCTTCTGCATTTCGCCTAAAATTTGTGCTTTCAGCGTAATTAACTCAAGCGAATAGCTGAAGTGAGTCAGGCCTAAATTTACCGCCTCTAAAGCTTGGTCAAAACGCGATTGAACAAAATAATGTTCAGCAATTTGTTCCAAGGTTTCTGCATCGAAAAACGCGTTTTCTTGCTGATTCAACATGTTCTCGTAACGTTGTACGGAAGATTGAATGTCTTCTTTATTCTCGTCGAATTCGGGATCTAGCATTTTTCAGAATACATTTTTACTAAAATAAAGAATAATATTTATTCTTGAACGCCTTTTCAGCTTATTTTTGTTCCAAATAAATGATAATGTCAAAAATCTGTGCGATTGCGGACCTCGGTACGAATACTTTTCAATTATTAATTTCACCTAAGAATGAATTTCAAGTTTTGGATCAGCTGCAAAGGCCAGTTGGCTTAGGGAAGGGAGCGATGGAAATGGTGACATTGCAGGCGGATGCGATGGATCGCGCTATTATTTGTTTGAAGGAATTTAGTGACCTTTTTCTGGCCAAAGGTGGAGATTTGTCTGATTTTCATGCCATTGGTACGAGCATAATAAGACGGGCTTCGAATGCGGATGCTTTTATTCAACGTGTGAATAAGGAGTTGGGCATTCAAATTCAAGTGATTGATGGAATGCAAGAGGCAGAATATATCTATTCAGGTATACGAAATTCCTTGCCTGAACGTTGGGAGAAAACTAGTTTAGTGATGGATATTGGTGGAGGAAGTGTGGAATTTATCTTGTTTAAAGGTAAGGATGTGCTCTATCGGGTGAGTTTGGAACTAGGAGGTTTACGTTTAAAATCGATGTTTTCTGTGAATCATGAATTCAATCTATCTATCATAGACGATTTAGATAGTTATGTTTCGAAAGAAATGCAGGTCTTACTTAGTGAATGCAAGAAGGCGGATCCGGCTATTTTAATAGGAGCCGCGGGAGCTTTTGAGACAATTTTGGAATTAGAGAATAGGCCAGGCCTTGCGCCTGCTTCCTGCGAAATAGACCTAGCTCAATTTCGATGGCATAAAAAGAATTTAGATAGTTTGCCTTATCAGGATAGGGTAGAATACCCGGGAATGAAGGCTTTTAGAGCAAGTATTTTTCCATATGCGACTTTTTTAGTGGAGAAAGTGGTGACAGAATTAGGAATTAAAGAACTTTGGTTTTCGTCCTATAGTTTAAAGGAAGGATTTTGGTTTAAAGAACTCTCCCCTTCGATTAAACAACCGTAGAGATTGTAAAAAAAAAATTGTAAACTTGTAGTAAATAAGATTAATCAACCTCATCCTATGGCTTTTTCGCTAGCAACTATTTTACTTCAGGCGGGTTCAGTGACCGTCGATTCTACTGCAGCTATTGCAGATTCTATTGTTAATTCAGCTCCTGTTCAAGAGGTTACGAAAGTAGTCGTGGAGGAATTTTCAGTCTTGGATTTATTAGGAAAAGGTGGATATGTGATGTATCCAATCGGTTTCTTATTCGCTGCTGCGGTTTTCTTGTTCATAGAACGTTATTTATACATCCGCAAGACGGCTAAATTAGATGAGAATTTCTTGCATACGATTCATGATATGTTGCAGGCAGGTAACGTACAGGGCGCCATTAATTTCTGTAAGACGAATTCGTATCCGATTGCGAAGCTTTTGGAAAAAGGATTATCTCGTTTAGGTTCTCCTATCCGTGATATTGAATCGGCTATAGAGAATAAGGCCAAAGTAGAGATTTATAATATGGAGAAGAATTTAGGAATTCTAAGTGCGATTGCTCGTATTGCTCCTATGTTTGGTTTCTTAGGTACGGTAACGGGTATGATTCGTACTTTCCATAATATTTCAATCTCGAATAAAATTGATATTTCTACGATTGCTGGAGGTATTTACGAGAAAATGGTGACATCGGCATCAGGTTTAATTGTAGGTATCATTGCGTATGTCTTGTATACTTTATTAACGACGATGATAGATCGTACGATTAATAAGATGGAAATTACGGCGATTGATTTCTTAGATATTCTTCACAAACCAGCGTCTAAATCATAATTCGATGAACTTTAGAAAAAGAGCAAGAGAAGCATCGGAGGTAGAAACAGGAGCCCTAGCGGATATCCTTTTCTTCTTATTGATGTTCTTTTTAATGATTTCTACGCTTGCCTCACCAGATGCGATTAAATTGCTTTTGCCAGAAACGGCGAAGCCAATGCCTACGCCAGCTAATGAGGTAATTCGCTTAACAGTGGATGAGCAGCTAAATTACTATATTGACGATCGTTTAGTGGATTTTGCGAATTTAGAGGCAGAATTAACCAAAGAAGCGACTTCGAAGAAAGCGGTGACTTTAGTGGTTCGGATGGATCGCAATCAGACAGTACAAGAATTAACCAATATCTATGACCTGGCAGCTAAATTAAAATTAGCGATGGTGATGGCGGCGGAAAAGAAAAAATAAAAATACTATGGAAGGCTATGTCATCATCGCCCTCAAATCAATAGCCGTTTACGTGTTCATCGTAGCGGCTATTCGTGTTTTTGGGAAAAAGGAATTCGCACAATTATCGGTTGTGGATGTCGTGTTTATATTGCTGATCTCTAATTCAGTACAAAATGCGATGGTAGGTTCTGATTCAAGTCTTGGCGGAGGTTTGGCTGCGGCTTTTGCCTTATTTGTAATGAATTATGGGTTTAAGCGCCTATCAAATGCTAGTCCAATGTTTTCTAAAGCCTTAGAAGGGGAGCCTGTTTTATTAGTTTATCAAGGGGCATTAAAGGATTCAGGATTAAAAAAAGCCGGTTTAACACTAGAGCAATTACAGGCTGTTATTCGCGAGCATGGCGTTGCATCCATTTCTGAAGTTGATTTAGCAGTTTTTGAAGTAGATGGAAACATTTCTGTTTTGTCAGATAATTACCGTAATTCTAGTAAAAGAAAGCACAAAGCTCACCGAATTCTTGGTCAAAATACGGCCTAAATTCGTATATTTGTCCTTATATCTCAGCTGTTTGTAGAGTTGAGAATCATTTTGTTTTCTTTATTAATGGAAAAAATCCTAAAATTCGGTGGGACAAGTTGTGGAAGCATCGAAAGTATTCAATCCGTTTTGGCTATTATAGAGTCAAACTGGAAATCCTCCTCAGACTTTGCCGTTGTCTTTTCTGCCATGGGTGGTGTGACCAATGAATTGTTGGAAGCGGGTGCCCTTGCAGCTCAGCCAAAAAGCACAATCAATTCACTGATTGAAACGATTGAAACACGCCATTTCGATGTAATTAAGCACTTTATTCCTGTTAAGGGACAAAGTCAGGTGATTGCGCACGTGCGTACGTTGGTGAATGAATTAAGGGATGTTTTAAAAGGAATCAATTTGATAAAGGAGATATCTCCTAAGACATCTGACCTGTTGGTTAGTTTTGGCGAGCGCTTATCGACCTATTTAGTGTATGCTATATTACATGAAAAGGGTCTACCTGTCGTATATGTAGATGCTCGGGATATTATTAAAACGAATAGCGCCTTTAGTCATTCGGAAGTTGATTTTTCGGTGACTAATTCCTTGATTTCTGCTTATTTTGAAACCAATAAAGGTTCAATAGGCCTTGTGACAGGATTTATTGCTTCGAATTCGAAAGGGGAAACGACGACCTTAGGTCGTGGTGGATCAGATTATACGGCCTCTGTTCTAGGGGCGGCGTTAGGCGTAAAGGAAATAGAAATTTGGACGGATGTGGACGGAATGATGACCGCAGATCCCCGAAAAGTGAAATCTGCCTTTACTATTCCGTCGATTTCTTATGCGGAAGCGATGGAATTAACCCATTTCGGAGCCAAGGTCATTTATCCGCCTTCTTTGCAGCCAGCGTTTGCTAAGAATATCCCCATTCGGGTCTTGAATACCTTTAATGCTGGTTTTAAAGGAACGGTTGTGAGCAAAGAGCCTACGGGAAGTCCTTATATTATTACTGGAATTTCTTCCATCGATCAATTAGCATTGGTTAATTTGCAGGGTTCTGGAATGATCGGTGTGGCTGGGGTTTCGGCTAAATTATTTACCGTTTTAGCCCGTGAAAAAATATCAGTAGTCTTGATTTCACAAGCTTCTTCTGAGCATAGTATCTGTTTTGCGATTGATCCTGCGGTATCTGAAAAGGTACGCAAGGTATTGGCTAAAGAATTTGCAGCAGAAATGGCCTCTGGAGATATCGAGGGAATTGATATTCAAAACGATCTTTCTGTGATTGCGGTTGTAGGTGAAGGGATGCGCAAGCATACCGGTGTGAGTGGTAAATTATTCTCTTCTTTGGGAAAAAACGGGATAAATATTGTCGCTACAGCACAAGGATCATCGGAATTAAATATTTCCGTAGTGATTGAACAGAAAGACCTCTCAAAGGCCTTAAATGTAATTCACGAGACTTTTTTCTTTTCCCAAATCAAAACATTGAACCTCTTTTTAGTAGGAGCTGGATTAATCGGGAAGACACTATTAAAACAAATTATTGGTCAGGAAAATTATTTGACTAAATACAAAGGGGTTCGCATCCGATTAACAGGAATTGCGAACAGTCGCAAGCAATTAATTCAGGAAGAAGGCATTGAATTAAAACACGCGTTAACCTTATTGGATCAGGTAGGTGAGCCCACTGACTTAGCCCAATTTATTGGCCAAATTAAGACCCTAAACTTGCCCAATTCTATCTTCGCGGATTGTACAGCAAGTAAAGAGATATATATGAATTATTTAGGCTTGTTTCAGTCGAATATTTCGGTAGTTACCCCTAATAAAGTAGCGAATTCCGGCCCGTATGACTTGTACGCACAATTGCATCAAACGGCTCTTGCTAAGGGAGTTAAGTTCTTATATGAGACGAATGTGGGGGCGGGTTTGCCGGTTATTAATACCTTGCAAGGTTTGATTGCCTCAGGGGATCGTTTTGAAAAAATCGAAGGGATACTTTCGGGAACTTTATCTTTCTTGTTTAATCAATTTAAGCCAGGAAAATCGTTTGGAGAGGTATTGAGAATTGCCAAACAAAAAGGATATACCGAGCCAGATCCGCGGGAAGATTTAAGTGGGATGGATGTGGCGCGTAAAATATTGATTTTGAGCCGTGAAATCGGATTGAAATTAGAGTTTTCGGACATTACGATTGAAAAAATTATTCCTCCAGCTTGTGAGGCGGCACCTACGGTGGAAGCTTTCTTTGAAGAAATAGATAAGTCGAATGATTTCTTTGAGAAATTAGTCAATGAGGCCGCAGCTAAAGGGGAAGTTTTGCGTTATATCGCTTGTTTAAAGGATCAAAAAATCACCATCGGTTTACGTTCTGTAGGCTCGTCTCATCCATTCTATCAAATGGATGGAGCAGATAATGTCATCGCTTTTACAACAAAGCGTTACCACGATCGCCCTTTAGTCATTAAGGGGCCTGGGGCGGGTGCAGAAGTAACAGCATCTGGAGTTTTCGCAGATATTGTGTCCATCGGTAGTCATCTCGCATAATATGGAAAAGATACGCGTATATGCGCCTGCAACGGTAGCGAATGTGGCTTGTGGATTTGATATCTTCGGTTTTGCAGTGAATCATCCAGGTGATGAGGTCGTGTTAGAAAAGAAGTCTACACCTGGGATTATCATTAAAGAAATTACGGGTGATGAG
>CAIVPV010000238.1 GCA_903907915.1 uncultured Cytophagaceae bacterium | reverse complement strand
TATGAGCCTTTGAAGGGTTCAGGTGGAAAATGCCGTGCTTGTTTAGTGAAGGTGACGGCGGGTTCTGAAAAAGATCCTCGTCCGATGCCTAAATTAGTTCCAGCCTGCATTACAGCTGTCCAAGACGGGATGATCGTGGAAAATACGGTGAACGAGGATGTGATCGAAACTCGCAAGGGGATTGTCGAATTCTTATTATTAAATCACCCATTGGATTGCCCAGTTTGTGATCAAGCGGGTGAATGTCATCTGCAAGACTTCTCATTCGAACATGGTGTTTCTTCGACACGTACTGTGGAAGAGCGCAATACCTTCGAACCGACGGATTTAGGTCCCAATATTCAGTTGCACATGAACCGTTGCATTTTATGCTACCGTTGTGTGTATACCGCCGACCAAATCACAGATGGCCGTGTTCATGGTGTCATGAACCGGGGTGATCATGCAGAAATAAGTACCTACATCGAGAAGGCGATTGATAATGACTTCTCGGGTAACGTCATTGATGTATGTCCGGTGGGAGCATTAACCGATAAAACCTATCGTTTTAAGAGCCGTGTTTGGTTCTCTAAACCAGTGGATGCGCATTGCGAGTGTAGCAAATGTTCTGGAAAGGCAACGATTTGGTACAAAGGCGAGGAAGTGATTCGCGTGACAGGTCGCAAAAACATGTGGGGTGAAGTTTCTGATTTCATTTGCAATAGCTGTCGTTTTGATAAGAAGAAAACAGCAGATTGGGTGATCGAAGGACCGACGAATGTGTCTCGTCACTCGGTGATTTCAGCGAATAAATATGGGGCGAATTTGATTAAGCCAGCGTTTCCAGTGTTACAGGCGGCGCGTGATTACAAGCAAATCAATGACGATCGTGACCGTAGTTTTTTAGGCATTCAACCTGCTTTACCTAAATCTAAAAAGAAATAGATGGACTTATTTGATTCAATATTTTTTGCCAAAGCGTCCTTCATCGGGATTATTTTTGCTATTACCTTAGGGATAGCAGCCTATTCAACGTATTTCGAGCGTAAGATTGCGGCCTTCATGCAAGATCGTATCGGTCCAGATCGTGCGGGTCCTTTCGGTATCTTGCAACCTTTAGCGGATGCGGTGAAGATGTTCATGAAGGAGGATTTCATTCCGGCAAACTCGAACAAATGGTTGTTCATTATGGGACCTTGTTTGTCTATGTTAACAGCTTTGATGACATCGGCGGTGGTGCCTTTTGGAGATACGATTACGCTGGGTGGTGTGACGTTTGACCTGCAGGGTATTGATGTGAACATTGGTATTTTATGGGTATTCGGAATTGTTTCTCTTGGTGTTTATGGCATCTTAATCGGTGGTTGGGCATCTAATAATAAGTATTCTTTATTAGGCGCGATTCGTGCTGCCTCCCAAAACATCTCCTACGAATTAGCGATGGGTCTTTCGATCATTGCGATTTTGATGATGACAGGTTCTCTTTCGACTAAAGCAATTGTGGAGGCACAACAAAATGGTCACTGGAACATCTTGTACCAACCGATGGGATTTATCATCTTCTTAATTTGTGCGTTTGCGGAATGTAACCGTACACCATTTGACTTACCCGAGTGTGAGACCGAATTAATCGGGGGATACCATACGGAATACTCTTCTATGAAATTAGGCTTCTATTTGTTCGCGGAATACATCAATATGTTTATTTCGGGAGCGGTGATGGCGACGCTTTATTTTGGCGGTTATGATTATCCAGGCATTGATTTTGTGACGGCTCAATTAGGTGCTACGGCAGCGACGTTGATCGGAGCAGGAGCTTTAATCGGAAAGGCTTTGGCCTTCGTATTCATCTTTATGTGGGTGCGGTGGACATTACCTCGT
This sequence comes from uncultured Cytophagaceae bacterium, assembly GCA_903907915.1. Classification (GTDB taxonomy): domain Bacteria; phylum Bacteroidota; class Bacteroidia; order Cytophagales; family Spirosomataceae; genus Aquirufa. The sequence continues at coordinate 946 of CAIVPV010000238.1, read as the reverse complement.
TTCCGTTACGATCAATTGATGGGCTTAGGCTGGTCAGGCTTAATTCCATTAGCGATGTTCAACATCGTAGTAACTGGATTAGGCGTTTTATTAGACCAACAGATTCTAATTGGAATCGGTGGAGTGGTCGTTTTCATCGCGGGAATCGTGGTGTACGATCAATTATTTGTGAAGAAAAAAATAGCATAGCGATATGAAATTAAGTAACCGAACGAAGGTAGTTGAGCAAGGCGAAATGACTTTAGCGGAACGCATGTACCTTCCTGCGATTGTAGGGGGTATGGCTACGACGTTAAAACACTTTTTCTCTAAACCGGTGACCATTCGTTACCCAGAGCAAACGCGTTATTTAGGGCCTATTTACCGTGGTCAACATATCTTGAAGAAAGATGAGCAAGGTGCAGAACGTTGTACGGCCTGCGGTCTTTGTGCGGTGGCCTGTCCAGCGGAGGCCATTTCGATGGTTGCTGAGGAGCGTAAGAAAGGGGAGGAGAAATTATACAGAGAAGAGAAGTATGCCAAAGTATACGAGGTTAATATGCTTCGCTGCATCTTCTGCGGTCTTTGCGAGGAGGCTTGCCCGAAAGAAGCCATTTTCTTGCGTCACGATCAAATGGTTCCTGTTTTCAGTAGCCGCGATGAAGTGATTTACGGAAAAGATAAATTAGTTGAAAAAATGGACCAACGCTATTTGCGTGAGGGCTGGAAATAAGATAATTATGGAGATTTCTAACATTTGGTATTTTCTTTCAGGTTTAACTTTGCTCGCTGCCTTAATGGTTGTTTTAGCAAAAAACCCCATCCACTCGGTTCTTTACCTTGTGTTTACTTTCTTCTGCATCTCAGGTCATTACGTTCTGTTAAATGCTCAGTTCTTAATGGCAGTAAACATTATTGTCTACGCAGGTGCGATCATGGTTTTATTCCTGTTCGTGATCATGATGTT
>CAIVPV010000237.1 GCA_903907915.1 uncultured Cytophagaceae bacterium | reverse complement strand
TTTTTCAAGAATTCGGTTAATAATAATCCCAAATTGGGATCATCTTCCGCGACTAAAATTTCAGGCGTTTTTGACATAGGGTAAATAGATTTCAAATGTACTTCCTTCTCCTAATTTACTTTTCACTTGCACTTTCCCTCCGTGGGCTTCGACTATTTTTTTCACATAACTTAGGCCTAGACCAAAGCCCTTCACATTATGCACATTGCCCGTAGGCACGCGATAGAATGCATCAAAAATATTGCTTAAAGCCTCTTTAGGCATTCCTATTCCCTGATCTTTAACTTGGATGGAAATACCTTGACCTTGTTCTGTGACCTCGATTTCAATGTGCGGATTAGATGGACTGTATTTAACCGCATTGTCGATTAAATTATTCAACACATTCGAAATATGTACCTCATCTACTTCCAAAATGGCAGGATGCTCACCTAAAAAGAGCTGCAAACTCCCATTCACGGAATGAATCAACGGTCCATTAATCTCGACCACTTGTTGAATTAGAGCCGCCATATCCACCTTCTTCCGCTTTAAAGTGATCTCTTCGCGTTCCATTTGAGCGGTTTGTAAGACACGCTCCACTTGCTGACCTAAGCGGGCGTTTTCGTCTTTAATAATTCCCAAATAACGTAATAGCGACTCATTTTTTCCCGGTTTCAATTCCTCTTGCAGCAATTGCGTCGCCAACGAAATGGACGTAATCGGGGTTTTAAACTCATGCGTCATATTATTTATGAAGTCATTCTTCACTATCGCTAATTTCTTTTGTCTTAAAATGGTGAGCACCGCGAAGTAAAAACAGCCAATCATGACAAGCAATAATAAACCTGACCCAGCTAAACTCAAACCCATCGTTTGCCAGATAAAGGCCCCACTATCAGGGAAATAAATCTTCAATATGTTCTTAGACGGATGTAAATCATTGGGAAATAAGTCAGCTTCAAACAAAGCTTTTTGTTGCTTAATTTCAGGAGAGGACGTATAAGTCCAATTTTTAGGAGCACTTTGAATCCCAAAAGAATAGCCCAAATTCACCCCTTTATCAGCTAATTCTTTGCGAATCAAACTATCTAAATAGGCTGGTTGAATTCTTTGAAGTATGGGTCTTTCTTTGAACAAAAAGTCCGAGAATACTTCTTTCGCTAATTGCGTTTTCTGTAATACTTTTTCTAAATCTTGTCGCTCGGATTTTTCCTTCGCTAATTGTGCTTGAGATTGCGCATTTCGATCGCCCAAATTTTGAATGAGGCGATTCGGCCGGCGTCGCATTTTTTTAATGGCTTTTTGTTGCTCCCTCTTCAGCATGCGATTCATCTCTTTTTCGACCTGCATTCGCTGCCTAAACTCCTCTGGATCTTCATCTACCGTATATTCCTCGGTGACCTCCGCTAATTGTCCATTAGGAAGCATAAATGATTTGCGCACAAAAATGACATCTTGGCGGGGTGGTGTCAAAACCGGATGCTCCTCCTGCATGGCTGGTTCAATGAAAACAGGTGCTGGTTTTACTTTCGGTTTAGGGGCAGTGGCTATACTTTCGAATTTTTTTTGTCTTTCGGCTAAAACAACAAGTTCTTGTTTTTCTAATTTTCTAACCACCTGGTCGAGACTAGTGCGCACGTCTTTGGCAAAATTCTCCTGCTTCGTCTCCAGCATAAAACGCAACCAATACGCCTGAAACCCAATTAATCCTAAGAGGGCAAAAGACATCAAGGCAATCAATAAGCGTATTTTACGTTTCGACATAGGGCAAATAATTCCCTACAAATGTAAGGGATAAATAGCAGCCGCTCATCACATTAACACTCTTTAACATTTACGATTACGCTGCTTTTCGTAAGTTTGCACCGGATCAAAAATCAAAAATCATGAAATACCTATTCACCACCGCTTTAGCCATTTGTATATCCACAGCTGCTTTTGCACAAGAGAAACAAGAAGCTACTGTCAAAATCGTCGTCATAGAGAACGGCAAAGAACGCATCATAGAGAAGAAATTTTCTGACTCAGATAAGGCAGATGCGGAAGTTAAAAAATTTAGTGACTCCTTAGAAATCAACGTAAATGCCTCGGGCGGTAAGAGAAAAATCATTCGCATGGATGTGAACAAAAGCCATTCACGCATGTCAGATCAACCGGGCAATGTCATCATCGAAAGAATTGAAGGTGGTGCGGAAGGTGGACCAGACAAACGTGTGATTATTCGCCGTGGCGGTCCAGGAATGGCGCCAGATAAAGAAATCATGACTTTCTTAGGGAAGCAATCACCAATGCCTAACCAATTCAATATTGAATTAGATGGCCCAATGGGTAGACCGGGCATGAAAATGAAAGGCATGAGAAAAATGATGCAAGAGAAAGGTTCGAAAACCATCCAAGGTCTTTCAGGAAAACAAAATCAACCCTTCAATGGCAAATTAAATGTTCGCTTCAATGCGCCTTCAAAAGGAAATGTAAGCATTGCCGTTTCTGATGTAAACGGAAAAGAAATCGCAACAGAAACTGTTAAAGATTTCCAAGGCGATTTTTTAGGTCAAATCGACTTAAAGAAAGCTGCAACAGGCGTGTATTTCTTACGCGTAACGCAAGGAAATGACGGCGCTGTTAGACGTGTAGAAATTAAATAATCCGCCTACCATTTGAGAACGAAAAAGCCTGGAGATTTTCCAGGCTTTTTTTATTTTCTGGGAAACTAATTGCCCATATTATAGAGAACAAAGGCATATGAATCTGCCGTTAATTCAATTAGTTTAGCGGTATTCGATGATCCGTGTCCGCTGTTGGTATCGATCCGAATGATCATCGGCTTAGCAGCTGTATTCTTCTCTTGAAGAGTAGCTGCATATTTAAACGAGTGCGCTGGTACTACGCGATCATCGTGATCTGAAGTGAAGACCATCGTGGCAGGGTAATTCA
>CAIVPV010000236.1 GCA_903907915.1 uncultured Cytophagaceae bacterium | reverse complement strand
TAGGAGCACCTAGCTCTTTCAATGACCCTTTTCAGGATATGCTTTTCGAGGTGGAATTCTTGCCGAGTCCTCAGGACTCAGATGCTTGCATTAAAGCCATGTCATCGATAAACGCTGATGAGTACGCCGCTTTCATCTTCGAGCCCCTCATTCAAGGCGCAGGTGGAATGAAAATGTACGAAGCCTCCACTTTGGATACTTTGATTCGTGTAGCGCACAAAAAAGGTATTCTGTGTATCGCGGATGAGATTATGACGGGTTTTGGGCGGACCGGAAAATGGTTCGCCATGGATTATTTGGAAGAAAAACCAGATATCGCTTGTTTCTCTAAAGGCCTGACAGGGGGAATGATGGCGATGGGTTTAACCTTGTGCAGCGATGAACTTTTTAGGTCTTTCCTTTCCGATGATCGTAGGAAAACACTCTTCCACTCACATTCATTTACAGCAAACCCCTTAGCCTGTGCGGCGGCGAATGCAAGTATGGATTTGATGGAAAAGGCGGAAACTTGGACATCGATTAAACGGATTGAACAAAGGCATCGAGCCTTTGCTCAGGCGCTATCAGGACATCCTATTTTGAAAAATGTGCGGATTCAGGGCACTATTATCGCGATGGAAATAGCGGTAGGAGAAGCGAATGGGTATATGCACTCCATCAGAGACAAAGCCTACACCTATTTTATAGAGCAAGGTATTTTGATGCGACCTTTGGGAAATACCATCTACATCCTCGCCCCCTATTGTATTGAAGACGAGGATCTAGCGTATATCTACGAGAAAATTAAGGCTTTTGCGCAGGGACTAATTTAGTCGACTGCCAAGATACCATTTGCCAGCGCTTGTCTGCATAAACAAACACATCCGTAAAACGTAGGCGAACCGTTGTTTGTGTCCCATCTGCTGCCTGCTGAAGAATGTTCACGATTCCCGTATTAATTCCCGTCTTTCCGTAAACGCGTTGCTGCATTTCTTCCGGAGTGATGGTCATATAATTCGATTTACCAGAGGCAATCGAGGCGATGTAGGTCTCTTTCGAATCCTGCACGCCACTCGAGTGGAAATACACTAAATCTTTGTGTAAAACGGCCTGTAAACCGGGCGTATCTTTCGCTACCATCACCTTAAAGCGATTTAATTCGGCTTCTTTAAGGGATTCTTCATTTTGGGCAAAGCCAAAAAATGGAGCTAAAGCAAAAAGTAAAATCAATATCTTTTTCATAGTTTCTTTTTAGTTAAAACGCTTTCGCACCGTTTATTTACTCAAAATTAAATCGGCTGCCTTCTCAGCTATCATCACCACCGCCGAATTCGTGTTACCCGAAATCACATCCGGCATAAGGGAAGCATCTGCCACTCTTAAACCTTGTAGACCTTTCACACGCAGCGTCGCAGGATCACAAACGGCCTCTTTATCCGTTCCCATCTTACACGTTCCTACCGGATGATAAACGCATTCTGTGGCTTGCTCGATGTGATTTTGGATTAATTCTTCATTCCAAAGTCCATCCGGATAGTTTAACTCTGAACCTTTCCGCAAACCATCAAAAGCTTTTGACAATAAAATATCACGCGCGATGCGCACCCCACGTTTCAACGTCTCGCGGTCTTCCTTTTCTGACAGGTACCTTGGATCAATCACCGGAGCTTCGTTATAGTCAGCTGATCGCAGGCTAACGGTGCCTCGGCTTTTGGGCTTCAATAAAGTAGGCAAAATAGTAAATCCATCGCTTAATGGCATCTTACCATAGTCATACATATCATAGGCCCAAGCTGACGAGAAGTGAAACTGCAAATCTGGAACATCGGATTGATTCACCGAATCATAGAAAGCAGCCGCTTCCAAAGGACTCGAAGTTAAAGGCCCTTGTTTTTTGAACGTATAATCAACAAAGTTTTTCACCCCCAAAGCCACATTATACGATTGTCCCTTCGTACTAGCCTGGGCATTCATATTCACAAATACATGGTCTGATAAATTCTTACCCACCCCTTGCAGGTCAAGGCGCGAATCGATGCCGTGCGCGCGCAATTCAGATGCATCACCGATGCCGGATAGCTGAAGAATTTGGGGGCTTTGAAACGCCCCTGCGGATAAAATCACCTCGGAGGCTTCGAATTCGATGGCCTTTTTCGAACCCAATTTAAATCCTTTCAAACCCGTTACTTTCTCTCCATGCAGCACTAATGAGGCTACTTGAAAAGAGGTTTGAATATGCAAGTTCTTTCTGGAAAGCGCTGGTTGAATGAAAGCCTTTGCGCCAGAGGCGCGTTCTCCATCCTGAATATTAAACTGAAATAAACCGGCTCCCACCTGCTTCGCTCCATTAAAATCTGGATTAGCAGGAATTCCCACCGTTCCACAGCCTTGAATAAATGCATCACCAAAAATAGTCAAATGCCTATTTTT
>CAIVPV010000235.1 GCA_903907915.1 uncultured Cytophagaceae bacterium | reverse complement strand
TAATAGACTTGGTATTTCTCTAAAACTTGTGTCGCCACATTATCTTCATCCCGTAAAACAGCCATCAACAAATGATCTGTCTCCACGACATTGGTCTTGAAATATTTCGCTTCCAAATAGGTTAAGCGCAACACTTTTTCGGCCTGCTTAGTTAGGGGAATATTTAACATGTTCTCCCGATCAAAGGAAGAACGAGTGGTAGAAGCGGTAGAATGTTCGATGCTCTGACGTAAAGAATCCAAAGAAACACCAGAACGCAATAATAAATCGATGCCTGGACCCTGTCCATCCCGAATCATTCCTAACATCAAATGTTCGGTACCGATGTAATCGTGACCCAAACGTAATGCCTCTTCTCTCGCTAGCGAGATGACTTCCTTCACTTTATTCGAAAATTTAGCCTCCATATCGTTCTATTTATGTTCATCAACCATTTGAACACATAAATTGTTCCCTATTATTTTAAAAAAGTCAAAGACTCTTTTCCGTAATTCATTAATAAATCAAGTATTGACAAATTAGGCACAAATTCTGTCCCAAAACATTGCCTATAAGGTCTATTTAAATATATTGATCGCTCTGACCAGTCTTTTTTTGCACTAATTAAATCATAGCCACTTGAGCCTTCAAATTTCTTAAACTCTTGTGTCACACTGAATTCTATTGGCGAATCTAAAATACGATAAACCAAAGTCAACAAATCAATATTTAAATCTACTAAAAAAAACCTTTTTTTCGCAAAAATTTGACTTAAATATGGCACAAAATATTCGTAGTAGGGTGCATTACCATAAGCTGCTTGAATGGCTCCTTGGTGTTGCTTGACCCAGTTTTGGGAATAATCGATCTTCGTATCTTTCGTATGAACTTTTTCTCCTGAAATATGAATAACTGGAACCGTTAAGCGTTCGACGCCATTTGCGCCTAAAATCAAACAACGATTGCGAAAAGTTTGTTTGGGAAAATTCTCCTCTACTTCAAAAACCAATGACGGATTCTGAAGCAAAAGCGTCATATATTCTAAACTAGGCAAATAATGCGTCTCAATGTGCATTCCCAAAAATTAATCGGATATTTGTAAATCAAAGAACAAAGATAATAAGAATGAAAGTGTCTCCCCTGTTTCTGTACAAACTAATTGGAAGATTACCCCTACCTGTACTATACGGTTTCGCTTCTTTTTGTGCCTTTTTATTCCATTATCTAATTCCATACCGGAAAAAAGTCATTCAAAGTAATTTGAAGAATTCATTTCCAGATGCTTCAGAAAAAGAGTTAAATAATCTCACCTATCGTTTTTATGGCTATTTAACAGATCAATTAGTGGAGTTTTTCAAAGGCGTTTCCATTACAAAAGATGACATGTTAGATCGTTTTGAAATCAAAAACGAAGACATAGTTACTAATTTTATAAAAGAGGGTATTCCAGTTATTTTAGTGGCCGGTCATCAAGGTAATTGGGAATGGGCGATTCACCGCTTAGCTTTAAGCAAAAACCCACATGATGTTATTTACCAAAAACTAAACAATCCCACGTTTAATGAATTTACTAAACAAGTTAGATCTCGTTTTGGGCATGTCAATTTATTAGAAAAAAGAGAATCAGTTTTATTAACGAGGGAACGAAAAGACATCCCTCGTGTAATTTGTTTAGCATCAGATCAAGCACCCCAAAAACCAGAATCGGCTTATTGGACGACATTTCTTCACCAGGACACCGCCTTCTTTACAGGCATGGAACGCTTCGCTAGAGACTATAAGTATCCGGTCGTTTTTGCTGAATTAATTCGTAAGAAAAGAGGAAAATATACGATGACTTATGAGCTTTTAGCAAATGAGCCTTTTGAAGAGTTAGCACCAGGTGAAATTATCGAGCGATTTGCGCGCAGATTAGAGAAGTCAATTAACGCGTATCCAGAACAATATTTATGGTCACATCGACGCTGGAAGCATACAAAGCCCGAAAAATTAAGCCTAAAATGGTCTTAAGAAAAGGCTGAACAATCTCCCGCAGCTTCCCGAATAACATCATACGCTTGATCGTTTATTTCAATGACGCTAGAAGGGATAAAAGCTCCTATCCCGCCATCTAAGACCAGATCTACTGCATGTCCCATTCGCTCGAATATCAAACTAGGATCTGTATAGTCTTCCACTTCTAATCCATCCTGTGGTAAAGATGTTGTTAATATAGGTACACCTAATTGTTCCACTATCGCAAGAATTGGTTCATATTCAGGAATACGTAAACCGACTGTTTTCTTTCCTTG
>CAIVPV010000234.1 GCA_903907915.1 uncultured Cytophagaceae bacterium | reverse complement strand
TGAAAGGCCAGCATTTGGGAGAATTAATGTCGCACATTGAGCCTTTAATGGAGTTTAAGCCACCCTTTATTGAGGTGACCTATCACCGGGAGGAATATGTGGAGAAAGTGGTAGATGGCATTTCTAAGCGCATTCCTATCCGTAAGCGTCCTGGGACTTTAGGTATCTGCGCTTCGATTATGCAACGCTTTCAAATCGAAGCGGTACCTCACGTTATTTGTGGTGGTTTTACGCAGGAGGAGACGGAGGATTTTTTAATTGATTTGCATTATTTAGGAATCGAAAACGTGTTATTACTACGCGGTGATCAAGAAAAAGGAGAAAGTCATTTTATACCCAAACCGGGTGGCCATGCCTATGCGAACGAATTAGTGGCGCAAGTGGCGGCGATGAATCAAGGCATATTATTGCATGAAGAAACGGAATCCCTACCTACGAATTTCTGTATAGGGGTTGCTGGTTATCCAGAGAAGCATATTGACGCGGTTTCTTTTGATCAAGATTTGCGCTACTTGAAGCAAAAAGTAGATGCGGGTGCGGATTATATCGTGACGCAGATGTTTTTTGATAATTCGAAATACTTTGATTTTGTCAAAAAATGTCGCGAATTGGGCATTAAAGTTCCTATTATCCCGGGATTAAAACCTTTAGCGACTGAGCGTCAATTAGAGATTTTGCCGGAGATTTTCCATTTAGAAATTCCGTCGGAATTTGTTTCAGAGGCACGTAAATGTGTAAATAATGCTGCTATCAAGCAATTAGGTATTGAATGGGCGGTGCAACAAGGCAAGGAATTAATTCAAGCCGGTGTTCCTGCCTTGCATTTTTATACGATGAGTAAGTCTGATAGCGTTCGCGCCATCGCTGAAAAATTATTCTAATGAAGGTATTAGTTTACGGTGCGAGTACGAATCCGAGTCGATATGCCTATATCGCTACTGAATTATTGTTGCAACATAAGCACGATGTTTCACTTGTCGGAATAAAAAAAGGGGAAGTCTTGGGTCTCTCTATTCATCAAGATCAACCTTTGCTGAATGATATCGACACCGTTACCTTGTATGTAGGCCCTGCGAATCAGGAGGGTCTTTTTGAGTATCTTCAAGCCATATCACCCAGACGTGTAATATTCAATCCAGGAACTGAAAATCCGGATTTGGAAAAGGAATTAGAACAAGTGGGTATTCAAACAGAAGAGGCTTGTACACTCGTTTTATTGCACACAGGCCAGTTTTGAGATCTTATGGAGCTGTTAACGTAAACTCAAATTCTTCCATAATCAAGTTCGCTAGCAATTTCTTGCAAGCGTTAGTTACTACCTCGTTTGCCTCAGCCTCGGATGATGCGTCCACACTTAATGTAATGTGCTTACCGATACGAACGCCAGCCACTTGGTTAATACCTAAGTTTTGTAAGCCAATAAGTACCGCTTTCCCCTGAGGATCAAGGATTTCTTTTTGAGGCATTACGTTGATTTCAGCTAAGAATTTCATTATTTGTTGGGATTTAAAAGGAAAATAAGGCCGGAAAGCAGGATGTATGCGATCACTAAAACCGGAATTGCTGCAAATTTAAGCATAACAAGGGCAGCAATGCAAAAAATAAGGAAAATGAATTTTACTTGATTGCTTTTCCAATCCCAGGTCTTAAACTTAAAGGCCAACAAAGGCAATTCGCAGACCATAAGATAGCTCATGATGACTGCGTAGATTAATAAGCCTTGGAACTGAAGAATATACGAACTGAATTCTGGTTGGAATTGTAGAATTAAGGGTAATGACGCGATTAAAAGGCCATTGGCTGGGGTAGGGACTCCGATGAATTGATCGCTTTGTCGGGTATCAATATTGAATTTTGCCAAACGATAGCCTGACATCAATACCAAAGCAAAAACCATAAATGGCTTATAGAATCCGAATAATCCTACCGTGCATTGTGCTCCGCAGCTTTGTTCTACTAAACCAAATAAGATAAAAGCGGGCAATACCCCGAAAGAAACCATATCCGCTAAAGAATCTAGCTGTTTTCCTAGTTCAGAATAAGCCTGTAATGCCCTCGCTAAAAATCCATCGAAAAAATCACAAATGAGTGAAATGAAGATGCAATAGGAGGCACTCACTAAATCGCCTTGCATCACGAACCAAAGTCCGATGCAACCAGCCAGCAAATTGCCGAGTGTTAAAAGGTTAGGGATTTCTTTTTTCATGCTTTTACGAATGGATTGGATACTTTTTCTTGACCTATGGTCGTGCTTCCCCCGTGTCCCGGGTAAACAATCGTTGATTCAGGTAAGGTATATAACTTCGTTTGAATGCTGTGAATTAAATCAGCGTGATTGCATAAAGCAAAGTCAGTTCTACCAATACTTTGTCTAAATAACACATCTCCATCAAATAATAGACCTTCATTTTCAAAATACAAAGCCACGTGTCCAGGAGCGTGACCCGGCACGAATAAAATCTTGATTTCCATTTCCCCGATCTGCAGAATTTGATTGTCCTCGTACCAAACATCTACTTCAGAAGCTTGATAATGAGGAAAACCATATACTTGAGCGCGATTCGCTGAATCTTTAAGCAAAGGTTCATCTTTTGGATGAAGGTAAAATGGGATCTTGTATTCTTGTCTAAAATACTCCACACCTAAAACATGATCAATGTGCGCGTGGGTATTGAGAATATGTGTTAACGTAATGTTTTTTTCTTCAATAAAGCTTTTTAGCGTTTGGCGCTCCTCAAAAGTGTAGCATCCCGGATCTACGATAATGCCAATACCCTGGGAATCCCAAATGATATAGGTATTTTCTCGAAATTGATTTACGGTGAAGGCTTGGTGGAAAATCATACGTTATTTATTTGCCTAAAAGGAATATACATGGTTTTTTGTGTAAATCTGGTTGGTTTTTGGCCCAATCACTTGCCTTTTTTGTTTGAACAAATCCTTCAGGAGCAGTCACCTCACAGGCAATGCAAATTAAGGAATCCGGAGCACATTGCACAATCAGATCTTCTAGCAGCGCATTGTTTCGGTAGGGAGTTTCAATGAAGATTTGTGTCTGACCCCATTTGGCCACATCTCGATCTAATTGTTCGATTTTACGAATGCGAGCGGCTTTGTCGATAGGAAGATAGCCGATGAAGGCGAAACTTTGGCCAGAAAAACCAGATCCCATCAAGCCCAAAAGAATAGAAGAGGGGCCTACTAAAGGTATAACTTCTATGTTTTGCTGTTGCGCAATCGAAACCGCTAGGGCACCTGGATCGGCAACGCCAGGACATCCTGCTTCTGAAATAACACCGATAAAATCGACGGAACTATGTTTTTCATAAAAATTCTGAACCGTTTTAGCATCAGTATCCTTATCTAATACCTCAAAAATCAATTCATCAATTTGAATTCCTAATTTTAATTCACTGATGAATCGCCTCGCCGTTCGTACATTTTCGACTAAAAAATGCGTTGTCTGCTGTAGGGCCGCTAAGATTTGTGGACTTAGTACATCGGAGGACGTATTTTCAGCAATCGGACAGGGGATGAGGTAAATTTTCATAAATACGATTGAAGCGCCTGCAAAAATAGCTCAGGTTGTTCTGCTTGCACCCAATGGCCAGCTCCTGGAATTTCTACTACTTCAAAATTAGGGAATATTTCTGCAATGTATCGCTCGTCTTCGGGTTGAATGTAATGGGAATCTGCTCCTTTAATGAATAGGGTTTCCGTATTAGAAGCGTTAGGAACGAATAATTCGTGACCCACCACGTCGATGTTTTTAGTGATAACTTTCAGATTGATGCGCCAGGCGAATTGTTGCTCTGTATTTCTGTAGAGATTTTTAAGCAAAAATTGACGTACTCCTTCGTTTGCCTCAAATCGTTTCAGGTGATCATTTGCTGCTTGCCGACTTTCCAGTGTGGTTAAATCTAAGCTATTTAATCCTTCTAAAATGTGGGTATGGTGCACCGGATAGAATTTAGGCGCGATGTCGACAATGACAATTCGGGAAGCGATGTCCGGGTGCAATAAATCAAATTGCATCACCACTTTGCCTCCCATACTGTGACCAATGAGGATGGGATTTTCTAATTGATGTTCCTGAATGAATTCCAAAAGATCGGCTGCCATCACTTGGTAATCGAATTCGTCATCCCATGGAGATTGGCCGTGGTTTCTTTGGTCTAAAAGAAAAACCTGGTGATCCCCTGATATCGCTTTTCCAAATCCTAGCCAATTATCAGAGGTGCCAAAAATTCCGTGCAGTATAATTACCGGTGTTCCTGTTTCTCCTAGTGCGCGATAAAATAATTTCATTTAGGAAAGGTATATAGCTTTTTCTTGTGGCTCCGTTAATTCGCCTATCGGACTCAAATCAAATCCATTTTCTTTTGCAAAGGCTTCAAATTCAGCCGTGTGCTCAGCTTCCACTGCAATTAACAGTCCTCCCGATGTTTG
>CAIVPV010000233.1 GCA_903907915.1 uncultured Cytophagaceae bacterium | reverse complement strand
CAAACTAGTAAGCAGTTTTTAAAAGATACAATTCAATATCCTTTTTCTTAAATTGCAGCCTAATTTAAAAAACAATGGCAAGTAAAAAGGATCCTGCAATAGGATTTATCTTCATTACCTTATTAATTGATGTTCTTGGAATCGGATTAATTATCCCTGTTTTACCTAATCTAATAAAGGGTTTTGTGGGCGGAGACATTTCCGTAGCCTCTCAATATGCCGGTTGGTTAATGGCTTCTTACGCCATTATGCAGTTCTTGTTTTCCCCCATTTTAGGTGGACTTTCGGATCAGGTGGGTCGGCGTCCAGTGATTTTAGCCTCTTTATTCGGCTTCACAATTGATTATTTAGTCTTAGCCTTTGCGCCTAATATTCTTTGGTTATTCATCGGACGTATTATGTCAGGTATCACCGGAGCAAGTTTCACAACGGCTCAAGCCTATATTGCCGATGTTTCTAAACCGGAAGATCGTGCGAAGAATTTTGGTGTAGTAGGAGCGGCCTTTGGCGTTGGATTTATTATTGGACCCGCAGTAGGAGGGATGTTAGCCTCTTATGGGGATCGTGTTCCGTTCTTCGCAGCAGCTGCCTTAACCCTGATAAATGGAATTTACGGCTATTTTATCTTGCCTGAATCACTTGCTAAATCGAACAGAAGACCCTTCGATATAAAGCGTGCTAATCCGCTCGGTTCTTTAAAAAATTTAACCAAGTATCCGGTAATCGCAGGTTTAGTAGGGGCTTTTTTCTGCCTTCAATTAGCCGGACAAGTACATCCGAGTACCTGGTCTTACTTTACGATGAAGGTTTTTGGTTGGACTCCCGATCAGGTGGGTTATTCCTTAGCCTTTGTGGGTTTAATTGTGGCGATTGTTCAGGGAGGTTTGGCCCGTATCATTATGCCAAAACTAGGTGAAATCCGCGCTATTTCTTACGGTCTTTTGTTATATGGATTTGGCTTTTTCTTATTCGCTTATGCTACTAAATCGTGGATGATGTATGCCTTTATGATTCCCTTCGGTTTAGGTGGTATCGCTGGCCCTGCGCTCCAAAGTTTAATCACCCAACAAGTAGGCGCAGATGAGCAAGGTGAATTACAAGGAGGATTAACGAGTTTGCAGTCCATTACGACTATTTTTGGCCCTTTATTAGCCTCCAATCTATTTGCCTATTTTGCTTCCGAACGCGCACCTATTTTGTTTCCCGGTGCGGCCTTTTTTATGGCCGCAATCCTCGTTTTAACAGGCTGGTTGATTGTAATGAGATCAATTCCAAAGAAACACGCATAAAAATAGGATGAATGGTATTCAAGCTATCCTATTTTACCTTAACTTTCGAGAATAAACCCCTATAAAATGAAATCAACAATCAAATCAATCTGCCTTGTGGCAGGAATGCTTTTCGCTTTTGTTGCGTCTGCGCAATCTACAGAAGAAATTTTAGCGAAACATGAAGCTGCGATGGGTGGCTTAGACAAATGGGCTGCTGTTAAGACGGCGGTAGTTAAAAACAAGTTCAATGTACAAGGAATGGACATTGAAAGTAAAACATCCTTAGTGATTGGTAAATCTTTCCGTACTGAAATTGAAGTGATGGGAAATAAAATCATCACCGCTATCGATGGAGACAAAGGTTGGATGAATCGTCCAGCGATGATGGGTGGAACTGGCGAGCCAGAAGATATGCCTTCTGAGCAAGTAAAGATGGCAAGTTCACAGAAAACTTTAGGTTCGATTTTAACGAATGCAAAAAAAGACGGTTATAAAATCGAATTAGTTTCTAAGGAGAAATTAGATGGAGCTGATGTCTATTTATTAACAGTCACTAAACCATCTGGAGAAGATAGTAAGGTGTATGTGTCTACGGCAACTAATTTCGTAGTGAAAACACAGGCTAAAGTTCAGGCAAATGGACAAGAAGTAGATTCTGAGGTGAGTTTCTCGAACTATAAAATGGTCAATGGTTTGGCTTTCCCTTATACTGTCGAAACAGCTAACCCAATGGGTGGCATGATGACAGTCGAAACGGTTTCGGTTGAAATTAATCCTACCATCGATCCAGTTATCTTTGCTAAACCAGGCAAATAAAACTTGAATTTAATGAAAAAGGGCTTCAGAAATGAAGCCCTTTTTTTATGGTAAAAATTGTTGAATGTGATTCCTAGCAATTCGAATCGCTTTGTCAATATCCTCCTCTGATCCCTCGTATGCCTTATCCTCTACTTCGATGACAATAGGACCGCGGTACCGCACATCATTCAAGGCAGAGATGAATTTTCCCCAGTCGATATCCCCTAAACCTGGGATTTTGGGCGAATGATATTCCAGTGGATTAGCTAAAATTCCGACGCGATTTAATTTCTCCTGATACACTTTTACGTCTTTTAAATGCACGTGGTGAATCCGATCCGCATACTGGTAGATAGGGTAGGTATAATCCATCATTTGGAATACCATGTGTGATGGATCGTAATTTAGGCCAAAATTCGCCGACGGAATTATCGTAAATAATTCATCCCAAATCTTAGGCGTAGTCATCAAATTCTTTCCTCCAGGCCACTCATCATCCGTAAAGAACATCGGGCAATTCTCTATGCCTATTTTGATTTTTAATGAATCAGCTAAGGCAATAATTTCTGGCCAAACCTCAGCGAAACGACCGATATTATAAGCCACATTCTTCGTGTAATCGCGTCCCACGAAGGTATTCACCCGCTCAATACCTAAAACGGAAGCAGCTTGAATGATTTTTTTAATGTGCGCTCGGTAAAAAGCGGCCTGCGTTTCATCCGGGTCAAGGGGATTAGGGTAATAGCCTAAAGCAGAAATTTTCACTGGATGCTTAGCAAGTTTAGCTCTCAAATCTAGCAGATCATCGTGTGTCATTTGATCTACAGCAATATGCGAAACGCCGGCATACCTGCGCGCATCCTTTGACGAAGCAGGCCAGCACATCACTTCTACACAAGCAAAATTTTGCTGTTTGGCATAGTCTAAAACCTCAAAAAGACTTTTATTCGGAAGAATAGCGGAGACAAAACCAAGATCTAACATGTTATTTATTTTTTTCTAATCCGTAAAACAAGGCAAACGAAGCCGATGCAATCCAAAGACCCACCGCCTCTCTAGCTAATTCCTGATTGTGCGTTTTCATGCTTAAGCCATCCGTTAAAAACCCTTCCCATGCCGTCATTTCCACCCATAATTGCAAACCGGCAAACATAGATAAGCAGAATAAGACAATTAAAAGTTCAGGATTCGTTTTTCCCCGCATCGCTTGCAGCGATGTAAATACGGCTGTGGCATAAACAGGGACCCATAAAATGGGATCAGGGTCATTGAATTGCCAATAGGTAAAAAGTGCAAAAACGAGGCTAAAAAAGGCCCCTAGGCCAAATTGTATTTTTCTCATGGTTATGGACATAGGTTTTTAGCGGCTTCGGCCGCACCAGGATAAACAAGTTTTTGTGCTTGCTTGAATGCTAGGCAGGCTTTATCGTTTTGATTTGATTTGATATAACTTAATCCTAAAGCATAAAAAGCTTTTCCAAAATCCGGATTAATCTCCGCTGCCTTCGCAAAATCAGCGATGGCGTCTGCATAATTTTCCTCTTGAAATAAAATGTTTCCTCGATTATAGTATGCATTGATTTCTTTAGGTGCTAAGCTGATGGCTTTCGAAAAATCCACTTTTGCTTCTATAGGTTTAGCAAGTGCGGCCTGTATAATACCTCTTTGTAAGTATCCGGCACTCGAATCTGGCTGAGCAGCAATAGCTTTATCCGTAGGAGCGAGTGCTTTATCCCAGACTCCCTGTTCCATCAAAACAGCCCCCAAATTCAATTGAGATGCATATAATGAGGGTTTTAATTCAATAGCCTTACGATAAGCCGCTTCCGCCTCTGGGTAATTTTTTTCTTGAAATAGAATCACACCTTGTAAGTTATACGCCTCAGCAAGACCCGGATTTTTTTCAATGGCTTTTTGAAGCGCTTCTTTAGCAGAAACGGCTTCCCCCTTCTGTAAGCGAGCTTTCGCTTCCTCTAGCCAAGCCTCCCCTGAAGTAGAACACGCCCACATAAAGCATAGGCTTAAAAATAGAATCGATTTTTTCATTATTTAAAGTTAAGGTGCTATTCCAAAAAAACGATATTTATTTTGAAAAAAGCTCCTTTTTTGTCATCTTTGTGATGGCAAATTACCAGCTCCCGCTGAATCCCCCAGGTCTTGATCGAAGCAAGGGTAGGTCGGTTGTAGCGGTGAATTTGCCATTTTTTTGTTATTAAAAATCTGACCTATGAAATTTTTTATCGATACAGCGAATTTAGCTCAAATCAAAGAAGCACAAGATTTAGGTGTTTTGGACGGTGTAACAACAAACCCATCCTTAATGGCTAAAGAAGGAATTACAGGTAAAGACAACGTTTTACGTCATTACAAAGCGATTTGTGATATCGTAGACGGCGATGTTTCTGCCGAAGTAATTGCGACTGATTATGAGGGAATGATTCGTGAAGGCGAAGAATTAGCCGAATTAGACGATAAAATTGTAGTTAAGATTCCTATCATCAAGGACGGAATTAAAGCCTTGAAATATTTTTCAGAAAGAGGAATTAAAACAAACTGCACGCTTGTGTTCTCAGCTGGCCAAGCTCTATTAGCCGCAAAAGCTGGTGCAACCTATGTTTCCCCTTTTATTGGCCGTTTAGATGATATCTCCTACGACGGTATTGAATTAATCGAACAGATTCGGTTGATCTACGATAATTACGAGTTCGAAACGCAAATCTTGGCTGCCTCTGTTCGCCACCCAATGCACATTATTAAATGTGCAGAAGCCGCTGCAGATGTCATGACAGGCCCTTTGTCTGCCATGTTAGCACTTCTAAAGCACCCATTGACAGATTCAGGTTTAGCTCAATTTTTAGCCGATCACGCAAAAGTAAATTCTAAATAACCTAGGCGATTCTTATGTCTGTTTTATCTTTTGAACAAGTAACTATTTCACAAGACGGCGTTAATACGCTGGAAGACATTAATTTAACGATTAATGAAAGAGATTTTTATTATTTAATTGGTAAAACGGGGAGTGGGAAAAGCACGTTCTTTCGTAGTATTATTGCTGAATTAGCGATTGAATCTGGAAATGCAACGGTGGCGGGTTATTCTTTGAACACCATTAAGCGTTCAGATGTGCCATTTTTGAGAAGAAAATTAGGTTTCGTCTTCCAAGACTTTCAATTGTTAACAGATCGCGATGTAGAGAAGAATTTATCTTTTGTTTTAGAGGCCACGGGTCATAAAGACAAAGAGGAGATTCGCTTTAAGATAGAGGAGGTTCTACGCCGGGTAGGAATGAGCTCTTCGATTTCGAAACGCATTCATCGTTTATCTGGCGGAGAGCAACAACGCATTTGTATTGCACGCGCCATTTTAAATAATCCTGTTTTATTGCTTGCTGATGAGCCTACGGGCCATTTAGATCCAGAGGTTTCTTTAGAAATTATGCAATTATTTAAGGAATTGAATCAAAGTGGAATGGCTATTATAATGGCTAGCCACGATTATAATACGATGGCGAAAGTTCCTGGCCAAATCCTCAAATGCGAAGGTGGTAAAATCTTCCCTGTCTCGAGTCTCTAACTATTTCCCAGTATAATAGATTACGGGAATAATACATTCCTCTAAAGATATTCCCCCGTGTTGGAAGGTATTTCGGTAGTGGTTTACGTATTGGTTGTAATTGTTAGGATAGGCAAACATATTGTCCTCTTTAGCAAAAACATAGGTCGTAGAAACATTAGGTTTAGGCAAGAAAATGTTCTCCGGTTTTCTGCAAACCATCATTTTACTCGCATTATCCCAGTTTAGATTCTTGCCTTGCTTATAGCGTAAATTCGTATTCGTATTTCTATCCCCTACAATTTTGATGGGATTTTGAACTCGGATCATTCCATGATCTGTTGTGATAATCACTCGACCCTTTTTCTCAGCGATCTTCTTTAATAAGTCAAACAAGGGGGAATGCTGAAACCAACTTGCAGTTAAACTGCGGTAAGCTGACTCATCCGGAGCTAATTCCTTAATCATCGCCATGTCCGTGCGTGCATGCGAAAGCATATCGACGAAATTATAAACGATGACATTTAAATCATTGGTGGCTAATTTATTAAAGTTGTCCACTAATTGTTTTCCCTGATATTGATGGATAATCTTAT